>JAIESS010000133.1 GCA_019745755.1 Alphaproteobacteria bacterium | reverse complement strand
TAGAATTCACCGAACCATCAGGGTTCATGCATCGTTTTATCTGACCCTCTAGTATCTTATGACGTTCTTGTACGACTTCTTCCATAATGCAAACACGTACTTCTCTTTAACAATCTTCAGTAAATGTCATGACGGTCATTGTTTGATTTTGGAGCTCTGACACACCAGAATAGGTTCCTGGTGAAATTTCACCATAAGAGAAGAATCCCGCTTTAAAGCATGGGGCCTCTCCAAAAGAGTTCCAAACTGCATCGACTTCGTCAATAACCCGGGACCCCATAGCGAGTTTTCGTCCAATACAACTGATTAAAATCCCCACAGAATCTTTCGTGCTGTTGACACCACTTTGCGCAGCTTCTCCTGCAGATCGAGCACCCTCAATAAGGTGACCCACAGTGCTATGCATCAGCCTGGCTGAGTAATTTTCGGGTATATCCCCTGTAAACGTCATTGTCTTTAACTCTTCGTCAACACTCAAAATAGTCCGTATCATGGATACATCTGGGGTATCTGGATGAGAGACGGCGAGCGGAAATAGAAGAGCACTGGCAGGGAGGTCATCCGCACGTTTACCAAGGTAGCTTTTGTATATATCGAGGGCTGGTTTCCCATCAAGCTCATAAAGAACATTGCCGTGGGATTTTGTAATTTTTCGTTCTAAGCCAAAGGGTTCCCATCCCCCCTCTGATCCATGACCAAAACGAATAGCGTCACCATAAAAACCAATAGCAACAATTTGTTTTTCAC
Source organism: Alphaproteobacteria bacterium (assembly GCA_019745755.1). Taxonomy (GTDB): domain Bacteria; phylum Pseudomonadota; class Alphaproteobacteria; order Paracaedibacterales; family JAKBAR01; genus JAKBAR01. The sequence continues at coordinate 11,850 of JAIESS010000133.1, read as the reverse complement.
AAGGTATTTTATCGATGCCTACAAGGGTTTTTTTAAAATTAGAGCCGTCCCCCGCAAGGCCGCCCATAAGCGGGATATGTTTCCCAACCTTGGATAAAACACCATCAACAAGGGCGCTCCCATTGGCATGCAGGCCATCGCTCAAAATAAATATCCCCTTTAAATCATCCCCCAAAAGATCGGATCCTATCTTTTGACCAATGTTAAAGGACTCTGAGGAAAGATGAATAGTATAACTCGAGCTTTTGACCGTTGTTTTTTCAAAATCAATAGCAAGGCTTATTACTGAATTTTCATGAATATCATTGCCTGCAATTTCCCCCCCTGTACTGCATCCAACAAGGATGGAGTTAGGATATGTACGCCTTAGGGTCTGATAAACAGGTGCATCTTCAAAGGCTTTTTTCCCTCCAAAATAGATGACTAAATTGGCTTTCTCTTGAAGGTGTGAATCATGAATAGAAAATTTTTCACTTGCAATAAGATGTTTTTCTTCAACGTTCATAGGTCTATCTCCAGATATCTTTCTGTCTATAGACTAGGAGATAAAAGTTAATATTCCGTTAGCAATCGTAGAAATAAAAACACGAAGAAAATAGAAAAAGCTAGAGAAGCGTTAGGACTTCTTCGCATAACAGATATAGGCATTATCGTAATCATGCATGCCCATTTTCTGCCATACAATAGCACTATTGGGGGCAGCTTGATTGACGAAAAGCGTGGCTCCATTTTTGCGTGCATCATTCAAGGAGCGTCGAAGAAGTGCTGAGGCTATGCCACGGCGACGATAATGAGGGAGGGTTGCTGAAAAATAACCTGTGACTGTTTTTCCGTAAGCCAACATTATCCGTGTTGAGACAGGCACATTTTCATGGTAAGCGATATAAAGCACAACATTCGGTTGTATCACGGCCATTTTACCAAACTGAAGAAGTCGTTCTTTATCCAAGGCATACACTAGAGCTGTGACAGTTGCCCAGTCAACCAGTTCTTTATCTGTTTTTACTTTCTTAAAAACCACATCGCTTTGGGAAAAATCATCAAAGTCTTTGTCAAGGAGAAGAAACTTTGCGGGAAAATCGCCTCTGCGCTCAAAACCTGCATCCTCAAATGTTTTACAATGTTCTTTGTTTTCCTTATCAATCCATACCTCAAAAAAAGTTTTTTTATAAAATTTTTGACTTTTTGAAATAATTTCTTTTACTTTTTTATCGTTAACTTTTTTTGTTATAAAAATAAAATCAAATCCTACATTGGTATACTTGGGATTTGCTTTTGTCATAACACCCCAATCCTCCTCAATCAACTGCCCGCCACCCGATGCTGTGAGCTTAGCAAGTTCAACAACACCTCTGTTATTTTCAAGGTTTATTGTTCGAGCATCTAAATACGAGGATTGCAATTGGATCGATGAAAAGATCAGAAGAAAAATGAGCTTAAGAAAACAGTGCATTTTATTAAACATTTTTATTTGCCTAGCTCTCTGGTACCAATATACGCTTAAAAAAGCAAGATTTTTAGGCCTTAAACAGCAATTAATTTCTTAACCAACTGCTCATAATTACCGTAAAGCGATGCATCGCTGCTAAATGTAATGCCAGAAGGAGAGCCATTGCTGCGTCTAAATTCGATATATCTTTGAAGATAATGGTAATAGCGCTCAATCGATCCCCCGAAAAGTTTTTGAAGCATGTCAAGGGAGACTTGTCCCTCTACATAAAGACCAGAGAGTATTTCCATGAATTCGAGTAATGAAATAATTTGTGCAAAATGACGAATATTTTCATGGGTTGTATCTTGAGACATCTCAATAACATAAGCGGATATAATCTCTGGAATATGATTTTTATTTTTCGCCTTAAGAGCATGATGATGGAGAATACAGCGCGCTTGGATCATGTCTTCATGCATCCATTTTTCCGTAAGAAGTAATAAAAAATTCGCCATGGTTGTACGCTGAGAGGCCTTGGCTGTTTGTTCCATGGCAGGCAATTGCCAATAGGCAACGAGAGCAAGAAGAGCATTCGAGATCGCCGATAAGGCTGCGAAGATAACAGATTGCCCCTGCAGATCCTTATCATAGACATGGGATAAAAGAACAACTATAGCAATGCTGCTCAAAAGGAGGCTTATAAAAAGAATTCCGGAAAAAAAAGACCGTAAAATCATGTTTTGTTGACGATTTATAGCGTTTCCTAAGAAACAGCGTAGTCGATAAAAATTGATTTTTGATTAATTTCTTCAAAAGTTTATACTAAGAGATAGATTATTTTATATGCCCATAAAAATCCGTTGTATTTTTTCATACTTATCCTTCTTATGAACTTTTCTGCCTCCTTGTGGGATTCTGCTCAATCCTCTCAAACATCGCATCCTAAAAAGGCAAAAAAAAAGGCACCCCCAAAACCCAAAAAAACACCACGAAAAAAGGTGTCACCAGCAAAAAAATCCGAGACAAAAAAACCCTTGCCATCACCATCTTCTTCGTCGGCATCTATTATTTTGCCTATCACAGAAAAAATGTCCATCCTTGATAAAGAGCTCCCTAAAGAACTAAAAAGGCTGGATGATATTGTTGCGGCCTATGGATCAAATGCGCACAAATTCCCTCCAGGCTCTGTTGCTCATTCACCTGAAGCTCCCGTTCTTGAGGTAACAGAAAAAAGCCTTATTTTCAGTGGAAAAAAGCTTCCTGGTATGGCCCTGATTAAAATTTTGGAGAGTTATTGGATTTTCCTCGATAGAAAATATCCTATGGAGATTCCTAAAAAATATCCCTTTGGTATTGAAGCCATGACGGATCAAAGTACAGATACGAATACAATTCTTAAAATGAGGCTGTCCCCCTCTTTTTGGCCTAATTTAGCCGCTGAGAAAAACAGATGGATTATTGATTTTAGTATTACCCCCCGTCTTAGTCGCACGAAAAAAGTTATTCGTATGCCCAATACCATTGATAAACCCATTAAAATTCTCATGCCGAGCTATGTTTCTGAAATTGCATGGCAGCATCCTGATACAAAAATACCCTATTCTATTTTTACCTCAAAAAAACAAGATGGCGCCTTTACACCCCTGCAAAATTTTCCTCAACTCACACTCATGGAATCGTATGTTGGCCTTGGTCTTCATCCAAAAACAGATTCCCTTGTAGTTCAACGCGATGTGGAGGATATCAATATTTTTGATGCAAAAGGTATGACCGCTTCAGACGATGTCTTAACGACAAATATCAATAGTATTGTCTTTGCCGATCAGCGTACACCCTATAAAATTAATGTGGAGCTTCAAAAATTAAAAAATGTAAAACAAACAACAACATCGCTTCTACGGCAGATTCAATTAGGTCTTCATCTTGGCTTTTTCAGTGAAGTAGGTGTCAATATAAAAAAACTAGAATCATTGTGTCAAAAGGGCGCTTGGTCAGACCAAGGTATTATTGATTTTATGAAACTCGTGCTCCTAACCCTTTCACCTCATGATGAAAATGCAAAAGAAAGTATTGATTTTGTGAATCATAGTCAGCAAAGTGCTGAGTTCGCTTTTTGGTATAACATTTACAAACGCACCCCTCAAAATTACGATAATCTCGTTAAATCTGTTTTGTCGACATACCCTACGTTTCTTAAAAACAAAGTCGCTGAAATTATGCTGACGTTACCCGATGAATATGAGAATTTACGTAGCATTTTAAATTTGAAAGGGCTACATAAAGATCTTCGGGAGCGTGCACGTCTTAAATTGGCGTTGATGCAACCCATGGATATGCGAGAGCTGCAAGAATTAAGTGAATTCTCGCCACAGCGCGAGATCCAAGCTAAGGCAAAACTCGAACTTATTTTAGATCACCGTAAAGAAAAAAACTTTGATGCAACTGCTGCTATTAACGATCTTGAGCCCTTCCTTTTTAGTTTTGGTGATAAATCTTTTGAGGCTAAAACATTACTAAGCCAACTTTATGTTGAAAAACGTGACTATACAAAGGCAATCCGCCTTTTAAAGGATCTTGCACTCGAAGAAAAAAATCGTGATTTTGATCTTAAGGAGCACATGAAAAAGGCTTATTTAAGTTTTTTTCAAGATATTTTTGACAAAAAAGATAAAAAACCAGGCCTTGAAAAGTTTAACCCTCACCCCCTTGATATCATAGCATTTTTTAATGATTTCAAGCATCTTACGCCCGAAGGAGAGGCTGGAACAAAAATTTTAGAAACTGTTGTGGACGCCATGAGATCCCTTAGTCTCTATAAACCTGCCATTGAAATTCTTAATAAACAAACAGAGCAAGTGAAAGAGGAGGTTCAAAAAAAAGATCTCCTTTTTACTGTAGCGGAACTTCATCTCGATAATCTTGATGCAGAAAGTGCTGAAAAAGTACTTATGGGAATGGATCTTGCAACCTTGACGGAGGAGAAAACTAGAAAGCGACGGGATCTATTGATTGATACTTATCTTCTTAAAAATGCCCCTACAAAAGCACTTTCTCTTGTGAATGATCTAAAAGACACAAACAGCCTCCTTCAAAAAGAACGTATTTTATGGTTTATGAAGGACTTTGACGGGATTACAGCTTTTGTTCCACCTATGATTAATCTGGCCGATGGTCAGGACAAGAAAGCGGAGCTTGTGACCCATCTTGCCATTGCTAATGTCCTTGTAAAAAATCCACCTTTTTCTTTTATTGATCTACGCCAACGTTTTCAAAGTCTTGTCAAGGGAACAGCGTTTGAAAAAGATTTTTTAATGGCAACAACACCAGAGATTATGATTCCAGATGGCCTCCGTCATTTTGGTGCATTGGATGGGCTTTTGATGAAGTGAAGCTGAAGAAAACTAATATGCTTTTAACGAAACGAATTGACACAATATTAAGATTTAATTAAAAATCAATGAATTAGCGGTATTCAATTCAGAGGCTCATTCGTGAAAAAAGCCCATGCTATCCTAACCATACTACTTCTTGGCATATCTCCTACTTTTTCATCATCTGACAGTATTCTTCCTGACAAGATAGAGACAACAGTATCGGAAAAAACAACTCATACACCTATTAAAGCACACATTTCTAATATTGAATCCCAAGTCTGTTCAAAGGAGTTTAAAGAGATATCCACACAATGGGGAATCAATTGCGCATTTTATGCATCGAGAGAGCTTTTGAATACTAGCAGAGAGAACCAACTTGGCCTTTTGTTCCATCATTTTTCAGGGGAGTTTAAAGCAAGGTTTGGGGGCATAGCTTACCAAGATTTCGATCCAATGCATATAAGTGGCTTTAGCGCTCATCTCCATGATGCCTACACATATCTTTTCAGTAATGGCAAAGTGGCGTGGGAGCTTATGAAACTTGAGAAGAAAAATCCTTTCGATGCAGTGTTTACACGAACCATTATTGATGAAAAACTCCAGGATAGGCTCAATCCCATATTGCAAAACATTTTACACGAAATGTTCGTTGATGGATTTTTCTAATACCTCATTACTTAAGGAACCCCTTGCAAGAATCTGTTGTTCGCGTCATAAATAAGCATACAATTTAATACGATAACAAAAGGGACAGCATGACACTAATGAAGGGTAAACGGGGCCTCATTATGGGGGTTGCCAATGATCACTCTATTGCGTGGGGCATCACAAAACAATTAGCCGAACAAGGGGCTGAGCTTGCCTTTACTTATATGGGGGATGCACTTCTTAAACGTGTCAAACCCTTAGCAGCCTCCGTGGGGTCTGACTTTATTATTCCTTGCGATGTGAGTGATTCTACTCAAATTGAAGCAGCTTTTGCCGAAATTGAGTCGCGCTGGGGTACTTTGGATTTCGTCGTTCACGCTATTGCTTATGCTGATAAAAGTGAGCTCACGGGTAAATTCGTGAATACATCCAAAGCGAATTTTGAAGTGGCCCTCACTATTTCCTGCTATTCCTTTGTTGAAGTATGCAAACACGCAAGCAAACTCATGCCCAATGGCGGATCACTACTGACGCTAACTTACCACGGTGCGCAACGTGTTATGCCCCATTACAATGTTATGGGTGTTGCCAAAGCGGCCCTTGAAGCATCCGTAAAATACCTTGCCGTGGACCTCGGTGGTGATAATATTCGTGTGAATGCTATTTCTGCAGGCCCCATAAAAACATTAGCATCATCAGGTATTGGTGATTTTCGCTATATTATGAAATGGAACCAGTACAACTCCCCCCTTAAACGCAACGTCACCATTGATGAAGTGGGCGGAGCGGGCGTGTATTTCCTCTCCGATTTATCCAGTGGTGTGACGGGGGAAATTCATTACGTTGATGCAGGGTATCATGTCGTGGGCATGAAGGCCATTGATGCTCCTGATATTGCTTTGGTAGAGGCGTAAATCTATGGCTTTGTTGGTGGTAGAAACAGGAACACTCACATGTAGTTTTGGTACTGCACCTTGCAAATTCAAGGTTATTCCAACAAATGTTACAGGAGAGAAAAAGAACGCAGCTAATATTATGGATAACGTCTACCCAACCAACGTACCGGGTTTCACCTTGTGTACAAGCCCCTCTAATCCTGCTGTTGCTGCAGCTCTTGGCGTTCCCCAAGCCTGCACACCTGTTTTTCCTGCACCCTGGGCACCAGGAAAACCCAATGTTATTCTTCGTGATCAACCTGCCCTTGATAATAACTCAATACTGATGTGCGTTTATGCTGGTGTTATCTCCGTCACCGATCCTGGCGAGACTAAGGTTACATTGGAGTAGCGAGAGATAGATTAGAAAGAGAGGGGTGTATAGGCGCTAGCTTTATCTCATTCTTTCTACACTCTGTCATTAGCCTACTTTACTTTGGTTTGCGCTCGATCCATTCCATGTCAAAGTCTGAAAAGCCAAAGTGGTGACCAATTTCGTGAATCATGACATGATGCACGAGCCCTTCAAGACTCTCGTCATTTTCCTCTGAAAAACGAACAAGGGGGCATCGATAAAGAAAAATCGTATCAGGTACGGCTACAACAGATGTTAGATTTTTCAAGGGAAGTGGCACACCGCGATATAGGCCTAGCAAATCATATTTATCATCTAAATTCAGGCTTAAAAGTGTTTGTTCATCCGCAAAATTTTCAACACGCACCATGATGTTTTGCGTATAAGCTCTAAATTTTTTGGGAAGTTCTTCTAAAACTTTATAGGCTAACTCGTAGATATCGGTGAGGTCTGGAAGGTTTGTCAGGAGAGCTTTTGTTCCAACAAAATCCCCATCGTTCGAATCAAATTTTCCCATACAGTCAATCTCTTATCTACGCATCATCACTATGGTTATTACTCTGTTAAAGTCATGGGCCCCTCTTGCAATAACCATTCATTCTAGGGCATGCTATCTAGATAAAGAGTATCAAGAGAGTGTAAAGAAATGGTTAACAAACTCGAAAAACACATCCTTGATGGGCAATTAAGAGATTTGCCTGGATGGAGCTGTGCTCGTGGAGATCTAGACTTATCCAAAACATTTACATTTAAAAATTTTGTAGATGCTTTTGGTTTTATGACAAAGGTTGCACTCTATGCCGAAAAAAAAGATCATCATCCTGAATGGTTTAATGTCTATAACCGCGTGGATATTACCCTAACCACCCATGATTGTGGGGGGGTAAGTGACAAAGATCTGGATCTTGCACATTTTATTGAAACAATCATTAGTTCCCAAAGGAATAGTCTATGAAAACGATTGCATCTTTTTTGATCATCGCCATTCTTCCAATCTTAACCTCTTGCGGAGGTGGCGATCTTATGTCAGCAGTAAAATCTGCCATAAAAATGGAACCGACAAAAGTATGGCTTCAAAAAATCTATTTTGAAGTCGATGAAAAGCTAAATAACGATGCTCCTGTGACTGTGGACCTTGTTATTGTTTATGAGGAATCCCTTTTAAAAGAGCTTTCAAAACCAACAGCAAGCCAATATTTTGCGAAAAAGGAACAAATCAGACGCGATGCCGGTGATAATATTGATGTGTATACCTATGAGATTGTGCCCGGGCAAACGCTTCCCCCCCAACCTGTTAAGCCGAATCATGTGACGGGACAGGGCGCCCTTGTCTTTGCCCGTTATGCCACACCTGGGGATCACCGCCAGGCTATTGGCCCAGACCGTGAAATCACCATTCAAATGGGGACAAAAGACTTCAAGGTCATCCCCGTCAAAAATCCGAGTGATTAAAGAAAATAAATCATTAAAGTAATTATATATCTTGCTGAATTATATCATTATTGATGGGCGAGCATAAATTTCTCGCCCTTTTTTATTCTTTTACTTCTTCTTTGTTAGTATAGGGGCACGCTTTGCTTCCATGCGCATGATCATCCATTGCTGAGCAATACCGAGGATGTTGCTCCAGGCCCAGTAAATCACAAGCCCTGCGGGGAATCCTGCAAACACAAAGGTAAGGAAAAACGGCATAATAAGGAACATAGTGGCCTGAGCCTTGTCCGCAGGCTGAGGATTCAAACGCTGCTGCATGAACATGGTGAGCCCCATAATAATAGGCCATGCACCAATTTGAAGAAAGCTTGGCGGATCAAACGGCAGGAGCCCAAATAGATTCACAAGGGACGTTGGATCCGGTGTGGAAAGATCTTTAATCCAGCCATAAAAGGGGGCATGGCGCATATCAAGAGAGACGTACAGCACCTTGTACAAGCAAAAGAAAATAGGTGCTTGAATAATCATGGGCAAGCAGCCAGACATGGGATTAATCTTCTCTTTTTGATAGAGTTCCATAGTCGCTTGATTCAGCTTCATTTTGTCATCACCATATCGTTCCTTGAGAGCCTGAATCTGTGGCGTAAAGGCACGCATACGGCTCATGGAGCGATACGATTTGTTGGCAAGGGGGAAGAAGAGTCCCTTCATAATAACGGTAAGGAGCAAAATCCCAAGGCCGAAATTTCCAAGAAGAGTTTGAAAGAATTGCAAACAATACAGCATGGGCTTTGTAAGGAAATAAAACCAGCCAAAGTCCACAGCGAGGTCAAACTTATCAAAGCCAATTTGCTCATCATATTTATCGAGAAGTTCAAGTACCTTGGCACCAGCGAAGAAATACACAAAATCTGCCTGTTCAGCGCCCGGAGCAAGGGTATAAGAACCACTTTCTGCAAGTACATGATAGATCTTCTTTGTATCATCGCCTACAAAGCTCATAGTAGCTTCTTTGTCAGGATTAGGGATAAGTGCTGTCAACCAGTACTTATCCGTAAAGCCGATCCAGCTACGCTTTGTTCCCGTGAAATAGGTTTCGCGCGATTTTGGTTGTGTCTTTAAATCGGCATAATCAATCTCATGAAGTTTTTTATCGATGACACCAATGGGCCCCTCATGAAGGATAAAACCACTTTGAGAAGAGACAGGAATATCGTGACGCTCAATCATGGAGACGTGTTTAACATTAAGTGCATCACTCGACTTATTAATGATCTTGTCATCAATTTTGAACATATAATTATCATCGATACTTATCGTACGCTCAAAAATCTGTCCTACACCATTACTATAGGTAAGAACAATGGGCTTATCCTTGGAGAGCTCTGTGCTTGCCGTATGCCAAAGATCATCCGCACCTGGCAAAGGAAAGCGCGTCGCATCATCCTTATTCACATGCATCCATGACATTGTACCAAGGTAACCTTCTTTTGTTTGCCCTGGGCTGAGGAGAATAACACTAGGGCTCGTTTGATCCGGTGTTTCGTGGTACTGAGTCAGCTTTAAATCATCAATGACGCCGCCCACAAGGTTAATAGACCCCTCGACCTTATCTGTTTTAATAGCAATACGCTTTCCCATCACACCACTTTTAGAAAGAGCTGTAGCGCGGTCAAGAATGTCCGCTTCTTTCGACACAAGGACCTCTGGCACTGCGTCTGAGGATGCTTGAGACACCGTCGTCGCAGCCGTATGCTCTGCCATCTCCATGGCTTTGGGGCGCTCATAAAAATAATGGAAGCCAAATAAAATCCCAACAACGAGGATAATAGCGAGGAATAAATTTTTTTGTTCGTTCATGGATGTTTCATTCTTTTCTGAGGTGCGGGTGGTACAGGATCATAGGGTTCGTTCGATGCATAGGGATGACACTTAAGCAAGCGCCTGAAGGCGAGATAAATGCCTTTAAGGACCCCATGGTGTTCTATAGCATGAATTGCATAGAGAGAGCAACTTGGCTCGAAGCAGCAAGATGGCCTTTTAAAGGGTGAAATACAATAACGGTAGGTGTAGATCAAAAACAGACACAACTTCGCTATCATAAAAAAATCCTCGTTAGACGTGATTATTTGATAAAGGAGGGGTAGGTACTTTGCTGCCGGTGGCTACGGGCATGGCCCGAACACGATCCATGGCATCTCTAAAATGCAGGGTCAGATCGTCAAAATTTGCATTTTGAGCGGAGGCTCTACCTATAAGGACAAAATCGTAGAAAAAAGAAGAAATAACATCGTTATTTTTCTGAAGATAAAGACGAACAATCTCACGCAACCTACGCTTAACACGGTTGCGAACAACAGCATTGCCGACTTTTTTTGATGCAGTGTAACCAAACCGCGAGCCTTCCTGCCCTTGTTTTATCATATACTGCAACGTAAAATGGGGAGTAGATATAGCTTTTCTGTTTTTTGTAAGAGCTACAAATTCAGCACGCTTTGTAAGGCGCACCTCTTTTGTGCTCACAACCATAACAGGGTACAAAAACTAGGCTGAAAGCTTTTTACGGCCAATGCGGCGGCGGTTTGCGATAATTTTACGGCCACCGACAGTTGCCATACGTGCACGAAAACCGTGACGGCGTTTACGGACGAGATTGCTCGGTTGAAATGTTCTTTTCATTGCGACTCACAACTATAAAAATGATATTTTCTATGTCTATCACAAAAACACAGAAAGTGGTAGGGAAAAATGATAAAAGAGAAGACTCACGATAGAATGATAACATCATAAAAAAAAGAGGCCATGGGCCTCCTTTTCGTTTTTTAATTTAAGCAGCCTTGAGAAAGCTTTCGACGCGGACAACAGCGGCGTTTTCATCGATGGCTTCCACAGCAGCAAGCTCCCGCGCAAATCGTTCAATAGCTGCTTGATAGATCTGACGTTCGCTATAGGACTGATCCGGTTGAGTTGCACTACGGTAAAGATCACGGATGACTTCCGCAATGGAGCGCGGATCGCCTGAGTTAATTTTTGTCTCGTATTCTTGGGCGCGGCGACTCCACATAGTACGGCGCACTTTTGCTTTTTGTTTAAGACTTTCTAAAGCCCCCATCATATCATCTTTACTACTCAGTGGACGAAGACCCGCATGCTTTGCTTTTCCTTGAGGCAACCTCAGCACCATACGCTCTCGATCAAAGGAAATGACCATAAGCTCGGCCTTAACGCCCTCCACCTCATAGACTTCAAAGCCCACAAGACGTCCAACGCCATGAACAGGATAAACAACATAATCGCCTTCTTTAAACAGTGCTCGGCTCATTGGTAGCTCCTTTTTCTTTACCTATATTAAGTGATGTAAGTACTTTTTTAAAAAAATCCATAAGTAAATTTATGGCACATGAATCTTCTTTCTCCCTCTAGCCTCCCGCTTTGGCACTGAAGTATTGCATTTTATCAGTGATAGCCTTCCAATCATCGGCATCCGCTGGCGGATCTTTTTTAACGGTAATATTAGGCCATTTTGACGCGTAGGTTTGATTGAATTCCACCCATTTCTCCATACCGGGCACCGTATCCGATTGGATAGCATCAACGGGACACTCAGGCTCGCACACGCCACAATCAATACATTCTTCAGGATTGATGACAAGCATATTCTCGCCCTCATAA
>JAIESS010000069.1 GCA_019745755.1 Alphaproteobacteria bacterium | reverse complement strand
GTGGCATCGTTTTATAATGCTTCAGATCGACCGAATTACAGTGATTTTTCGGAGAATGAAGATATTTTTACTTCTTTTCTGTATGAAAAACTTTCAGAAAACTTTATTAGCATTGATCCTATATTAGGTATAGGAAAAGGTTATCACGCCGATCAGCGTGGGGCGGGTCATGTGATTATGGATGCTCAGAATACACGGCATTGGGAGCAATTAGGGCGATTTTTTGATAAATACAATGTCAAAATATCCCAAATTATTTTCACAAGTATTGTAAGTCCTGAATTTATGATGATGCATAAACCTCGAATTTTTGATGTCTATATGAACTTACTTAAGAGTGAAGGACGTATTGTTAACCCTTATTTTTCTTGTTGGAGTAAAGAGTGTGCCTCTATGCATTGTGCCTTTAAACGCGATTTGTTTTCTCCAAAAATTCAAAATCAAAGTGATTTTGTGATTGATGGTTTTTTAGGTGCACTATTTTCTTCCCCTCATACAGGTCTTTTTTATGAGAGTCATGCATCAAAAACACCTCTTTTTTCTTATTATGCCGCTTTTTTAAAGATTACTCAGGAATGGGAAAAAATAAGATCGACTAACATAGGCGATGCAAATGAATGGCTTCGACGTGAACTATTGTTGCGTATAAACGAAAAATGCGGGGATGTACGTGACGCATTACGTGATTTTATTCTTGATACAGGGATGTATTACGTATCCATTTTTGATATGGCGGCTTTAAAAAGTAAGGAAAAGCTCAGCAGTCGGCGAAATTTTTTTAAGGATACACAAGAACAGCAAATGCGTTACCTCTTTCCTCTCTATAAGAAATTTTATGCATCTTTTGGTTATGATATTGCATTTGTGACGAATACGAGGGTTGCAAAAGTTCTTGGAATTTTTGATGTTGTTGAAGCGCAAAAATGGCAAAAAGGTGATTATCCTTTAGGGGAGCGCAATCACATTGCGCTTATTATTAAAAAAAACGAGAAATGAGGCTAAAAAAATTTAAAAAGGAATGAGTTTCTTTGCTCTTTCTATATGTATACGTATGAATAAAAGGTAATGTACATTTGGTCGTCCTCAAAAAAAACTTTATGAGGTTGGTATACCCGTATCAGCCTAACACCTATGATATTCCACATATTTCATAATTTGAGGTTGAACGACGGGTATTTATGTCGTGGCGGCGGCGCCCCACAAGCCCTGTTAGATAAGATGGGAAGAGCATTGGAGATCAAGGCCGAAAGGGCCCATGTATCTAAAAGGGTGCTTTTGAAAGAACGAGCACATCAAGAAAGACATATATCTATGAGCAATAAAGAGTATAAGAGACTTCTAACAATGTCTCTGGCTCAAGTGTGTCGAATAAAAGTTGTAAAAATACAAAAATTATATTAAATTTCATTTTAAAATTTCATTTTAAAATTCTTAACAAATGTTAAAATTCAAAAGACAATTTCTAAAAACCTCTTTATAATGAGCTTATGAAAGCATTTGCCCAAAAGAAAAAAACACATCGCGGTGATCTTGTTGCGGCCCTAGATATTGGGACGAGTAAGGTGTGCTGTGCTATTGCTGTCGGAGATCTCAAAGAAAAATCGGGTTTGCGCCTCCTTGGCATGGGTCAGCAAAGTGCGAGGGGCATAAAGTCTGGCACGATTACAGACATGGACGCACTTGAAGACTCCATACTTAATGCAGTCCATACAGCAGAACAAAATGCGGAACGCACCATTGGAAGCCTGTATGTGAGTCTGCCAGCGTGTTTTATCACATCAACCATTGTGGATGTTGAGATGAATCTTGGTGCTGAGGCCGTTGATACAGAGCATGTGCGGCACTTGTTGACCATGGGGAAGCATGCCAAAGAGTTTCGGAATGCCCAGATTATTCATGCGCTCCCCATCATATATTCTCTCGATGGGCAAGAAGGTATTCGTGATCCAAAGGGCATGTTTGGGCAAAATCTTAAAGCACAAATTCATATTTTATCCGCACCCAATGCCATTTTAAAAAATATTGCAGCGTGCATTGGTCGGTGCCACCTTGACGTCAGTGGTTTTGTTGTCTCATCCTATGCGTCAGGTCTTGCGACTCTTGTGGATGATGAGCTCGAGCTTGGTGTGACAGTTATTGATATTGGGGGAGGAACAACAACCATTGCATCTTTTATTAATGGTGCTCTTGTCTACTTATCCAGCACACCACTTGGTGGTCAACATATCACAAGCGATATTGCGCGAGGACTTTCAACGCCGTTGAGTCAGGCCGAACGTCTTAAAACACTCTATGGATCTGTTTTCCCTATTAATCTCGATGATCGGGAGCATATTATTGTCCCCCAACTTGGGGATGATCCGGGATCCACAACACATCAGGTGCCCAAATCTTTTTTTATTCGCATTATACGCGCGCGCATTGATGAGATTTTTGAGCTTGCCTGGAGGCAAATGGAGCAATCATCTATTGCAGATCTTATCGGGCAACGCATTGTTTTGACCGGCGGTGCGAGTCAATTGCCCGGTCTTGTGGAGTTTTTAACGCAGCAATGGCAGTGTCCCGTACGTATGGGAAATCCTATTGGTTTTCAATCCGCAGGAGATTTGACGCAAAATCCAAGTTTTTCAACGTGTGCAGGATTACTTCATTATGCCTATCGTGATGAAAAAAGCAGGGAAGTAACGTTGCTTCCTCAGCACGATGGACATTTTTGGCAAAGATTTATTGGATGGTTTAAAGAAAATTTTTGAAATTGTTTTCTTTGGAATGATTGGCATAAACTATATTAACGAATGATTAACTTTTGAGGCACATATAATGGCACCGTCCCCTAAATCCCAACACTCTTCCCTCCAGACTGATCTTGATCTACGCCCACGCATTATGGTCATTGGCGTTGGAGGCGCCGGCGGCAATGCTGTGAATAATATGATTCGCGCCAAGCTCGAAGGCGTTGAATTTATTATTGCCAATACAGATGCCCAGGCTGTGGCACAGTCCCTTGTCGAAGGAGCGCGTCGTATTCAGTTGGGTCTTCAGGTTACACAAGGACTTGGTGCTGGATCAAAACCGGATGTAGGGCGTGCTGCTGCTGAAGAATCTATTGAAGAGATTATTGAGAGTATTCAAGGCTGCAACATGGTCTTTATCACAGCGGGTATGGGGGGTGGTACAGGTACAGGTGCTGGCCCTGTGATTGCGCGTGCTGCTCGTGAAGCCGGGATCTTGACCGTTGGTGTTGTGTCAAAGCCTTTTCATTTTGAAGGAACACACCGTATGCGTACGGCAGACCGTGGGATTGATGAGCTGCAACAATACGTCGATACCTTGATTATTATTCCAAATCAAAATCTTTTCCGTATTGCCAATGAGCGTACAACCTTTGCCGATGCCTTTAAGCTAGCCGATGATGTCCTTTATTCAGGTGTGCGCGGTGTCACAGACCTTATGATGATGCCAGGGCTCATCAACCTTGATTTTGCAGACATTCGTGCGGTCATGGCGGAAATGGGTAAAGCCATGATGGGAACAGGGGAAGCTGACGGTGAACGCCGTGCTCTTGATGCTGCTGAGGCTGCCATTTCAAATCCGCTTCTTGATGATGTATCCATGAAGGGCGCAAAGGGCGTCCTTATTAATATCACGGGTGGCTATGATATGACCTTGTACGAGGTGGACGAGGCTGCTAACCGCATTCGTGAAGACGTTGATCCCAATGCTAATATTATCTTTGGTTCTACCTTTGATGAGAAGCTTAATGGTCGTGTTCGTGTGTCTGTTGTTGCTACAGGTATTGGTCCTCTTCCGACCCAACAGACTGTTGGGGCACAGGCGCCAGCAGCAGTGAGTCAAAATTTTGGTGCAAATGCTGATACGCTTAAAACAGCTGCCCAATCAAACGACGGTCATGTTCACAGTCAATTCCAAAGCAGCTATGACCAAGATGCTTTCTCCGACGTTATTGAAAAACCTGTGACAGTAGAGGATATAAAAGAAGCAGGGTATGGTGTTTCCAATGATAATGGTCATTTTGTAAGTAATGATGACCAGGCAGTAGTACACAATGATGATGCTATTGTGAATCTTTCAAAAGCACCTCAACAGCATTTTGAAGCCCCTGAACGCAAACGGCCTGCATCCCTCTTTGAGCGCTTTACAGGTGTATCTCGTCAAAAAGCAACGAATGATAAACAGCCCATCGATCCTGGAGAAGGACCCGATAATTCACAAGGTGATTCAGATGTTCTTGAGATTCCAGCCTTCTTAAGACGCGGAGGATAAGTTTTTTCTAGTTTAAAAAGATGAGTGTAAGAAGGAAAAAACGCATATTCGCTCTATGATTTTTTTTCTATCCTGCCTAGACTAGAGTGTAGTTTTAACAATTGAGGCAATAAATGCAACAAAGCAAAAGAGTTATATTCACCGTTTTGGCCATTACAGCCATGAATCTTCTCACTGCGTGTGCTCCTAAAGTGGGTGGCAATGATTATTCTATTCGCGGTGTAGGTGAAGTAGGGCAAGTTTTTCCTGGAACAATCACATCAGTAAAGCCTATTACAATTTCAGCTAAATCCACAGAGCAACAAGGTCAAATTGGTACAGGTGCCGTCATTGGTGCGGGCGCTGGCGCGGTTGCGGGATCCCTCATCGGCCATGGAGCGACACCGTGGATTACGGGAACCCTTGGCGCTCTTGCCGGTGGTGCTGCAGGCCATATGATTGAAAAGCAGGCAACAGAGCAACAAGGTTTTGTTTATGAAGTGAAGCTTGATCAAGGTGGGTCGCTCTCTGTATCCCAAGGTGCTGAACCAGCCCTTGCTGTTGGGCAGCGTGTGAAAGTTATCACAAGTGCAAAAGATAGAAGTCGCGTTTTGCCAGAATAGAACAAGGCTATACCTTGGTGAAAAAGCCTCCCTGTGGGGGCTTTTTTTTGTGTGCATCTTTATAAAGGTAGCATTTAACCCTTGTGTTTAAGCTGCTTTGGCAAGGTCAAGGTCGCTCCAAAGAATCCTAAGTGCATGGACGAGTTGATCCATATGTTCTTTGGTGTGTTGGGGGGTAACGGTCACACGGATACGCTCTTCTCCCATAGGGACGGTGGGATAGTTAATGGGCTGGAGATAAATGCCGTAATCATTCAATAAAATATCGCATAATATTTTACATTTCAAAGCATCGCCTACACGAATAGGAAGAATATGCCCTTGATTAAGGATAATGCTCACGCCAGCCTTTGTGAGTTCGTCCCGAAGATAAGAGACATTAGCAAAAAGTTGTTTGCGGTAGGCATCGCTTTGTCTTTGAACCTCCATGGATTTTTGGCATGCTGCTGCTACCGCTGGAGGAATAGATGTTGTGAAAATAAAGCCCGGTGCAAAGGACCGCACAAAATCAATGATAAGATGAGACGCTGCAATATATCCCCCGACAACACCATATCCCTTTGCAAAATTGCCTTGGATAATATCAATAGCGTGATTGCATCCAAGAGCTGCCGCGAGCCCTGCACCACCTGCGCCATAAATACCCACGGCATGAACTTCATCTAAAAAGGTGAGGGCATTGTATTTTTTCGCAAGGTCAATCACATGCTTTATGGGGGCAAAATCGCCATCCATCGAATAGACAGAGACAAAAGCAATGATTTTTGGGCGATCTAACGGTTGTGTCTTAAGTTTTTCTTCTAAGTCAGTCATGTCATTATGTGCAAACACATGCTTTTCCGTGCGGCTTTGGCGAATACCATGGATCATTGATGCATGATTTTTCTCATCGCTAAAAATAATACAGTTAGGAATTTGAGATCCAAGGGTGTAAAGAGAGGCTTTGTTTGCTGTGTAACCGGATGAAAAAATAAGTCCAGCTTCCTTTTCATGAAGGCTCGCCACAGCTTTTTCTAACTCCACGTGGACCTTTGCATTGCCTGATATATTGCGGGTTCCGCCCGATCCAACGCCGTAGATATCCGCCGCCTCATGAAACGTTTTGAGTACATCTGGATGCTGGCTCATGCCAAGGTAATCATTGCTGCAGAACACAATGACACGTTTTGTCTCTTCTTGTGTGACAGGAGAGCCTGCTGTGTGCCAAAGAGCATAGGGCGCATCACCGCATAGACGTTCTAATGGTATAAACGTACGATAACGTCCATCCCTCTTAATTGTGTCAATGGATTTTTGAAAAAAAGTATTGTAATCGTTTCCTAGACTCACAGACAATGACGCTACTGACCTAAAATATGAATAGAACTATTATAAGCACCTTTTCCTTAATGTCATCTTAAGATTCACTCTAAATCGTTAAGAATTTTAAGAAAAATCAAAAAAGGCCAGTCACGACGTTTTGCCGCATCGCTAACAATTCAAAAATGATGTTTAATGAGAGCAAATATCCATTCCTGCGGAGAACTGTTCATGAGAAATCGTCTTTTTTTTACACTTCTGATGTTCTATTGTCAGTCTGTCTTTGGGGCAGAGCAGAGTTACTTGAAGGATTGTGGGTGCTCTGCTCTTGCGGGGCAGGCAGCTCGCATCGAAATACCGACCATCAATTTACCTCAATGCCCCTGCAAGCAGCTTTCTTATCTAAAAAACACCTTTGCAGAGGTTGTAGCAGAGCCCATGGTGAAATATAAAGATGCTTTTTTGACGCTTATGTGGGGACTCAAAGAGGACATTGAGCAAAAAAGGGGGGAGATGTCTCTGGAGAGCCATAATATCAACATGTCGATTACTTATGAACAGCTTAAAAAACATAAAGAAAATCCTGTGGAGCAGCTTCAATGTATCTTGTGCCCCCTTGTGAAGCACTTTGGTTATGCGCAATTGACGTCTGGTGATTATAAGACATTTATTTGTAATCATAGTGACGGTGTTGCTGTTTTTGGTGGCGAAGAGATGTTTGGTGGTATTATTTATTTAAACCCAGATCTTAACGAGGTTGCCCAAAAGCTTCTTGACCGATCTTCTCAATAAGGATTTGATGATGAAAATATATGTAATAATGATTTTAATGGGTGTTTTGAGTACTGGCGTTGCTCATGCGGAACAGTGTTGTTCTAGCTGTGATAAGGATAAAAAAACATCCGACGCCCAAAATGAGCCAAAAAAACATGCAGAAAAAGAAAAGGCGTAAGAATGAAGTGTTATAATTTTTGTGAAAAAAGGGTCCTTCACCGAAAGAAATTTTTTGTCTAAATTTAGAACTTTACAGGTAATGCTAGAGGGCTCTTTCTCGCTAAATGTCTTGAAAAATGAGCATTAGTCGTTGCATTTCATTTCAATATTTTATATAGTGTGCTTAATTTTTATGTTTACCGGAGAACTATAATGAGCGGTCAAGAAACGCTTTCAATTAAAAAACGTAATGATTTTGGGACGGGTGCCGCTCGTTCTTGCCGTAATGCAGGTATGGTGCCAGGTGTTCTTTATGGTGCGAATAAAGCTCCTGAAGGTATTGCCATTGATCCAAAAGTGCTTAGCAAAGAGCTTCATAGGCCTGGTTTTTTCAGCCGCCTTTTTCATTTGGATATTGAAGGTCAAAAAGAACAGGTTATCGTAAAAGACGTTCAGCTTCATGCGGTGACGGATAATCCACTTCATGTTGATTTTATGCGCGTGACAAAGGGAACAAAGATTCACGTTCATCTTCCTCTTCATTTTATTAACGAAGATAAGGCACCTGCCTTAAAGCGTGGCGGTATTCTTAACATCGTTCACCATAGTTTGGAAATTGTTGCCTCTCCCGATGCTGTGCCGGAATCGCTCAATATTGATTTGTCTGCCATGGATATTAGTAAGGGCATTCACTTGACGGATATTAAACTGCCGGCAGGTGTTGTGGCAGCTCATGCTGAACGTGACAATACGCTTGCCACCGTTGTAATGCCAAAAGCTGATAAAGAGGCAAGCACTGAAGAAGCTGAATAGTTATTTTTAAAGCTTATTTTTAACACCCCGGTATATCCGGGGTTTTTTATGCGCGCTATTTCTTTTTGTTACCAGTCCATGACCTGGCGCGTAGCTTGTCTTGTTCAGTACGGCAAGCATGGTATGCTGCTTCTACGTCGAGGCGGCCGTGACCAAATAACATCTTACCATAGTCTGTAAGGCTACCATCTGGGTTCATAGAAACGCGTCTTACCCAGGCAAAGAGCTTTTTGGGGAGTTCCTTCCAAAACGGATACCCTGATTCAAGGAGGCATTTACGTATGGTTGTCATGGGCAGATCTGGGAATTTTTGATGGAGGATAATAAGTGCTCCCGATACACGTGGTGCAGCCCCCGATGTGCCGCCAAATGCGGCGAAATCCTGGATGTTCTTCCATTCCCACTTTGGGGTCGTTAATTCAAAAAGATTTTTTATTGCATCATCTAGTGGGAGTTCTGGAACTAAATTTTTAAGGTTAGTAAGAGCCGTAGAGATTTTTTCCTTTCTCTCTTTTATCTCTTTATCCATATCTTTTGCCGGTGAGACGAGGGTCATGCCACGAGGTGCAAAAATAAAATCATTAGCTAAGGCCCCGGGGAGGGAGCTTATGTTACTTGGTACAATACCGTTGTCCATTAATTCCCCCACAAAAATCACCCGGTCTTTGAGTTGTGGAATGACATGGGCTACATCTTCTAAATCCACCAAATTCTTGCGATAGCTTGTAAATTGAGGATGAGATGGATTGAGATATTGTAGCCCTGGCATACCTAACCGTAAATCTGTCTCTGGTTTACCTGTTTTTGGATCTACTTTTTCAAGCATAAGCCCTTCGTTGCCGGCGGCCTCAACAATGATCATGTCGCGCTCCTCAATAATATTAAAAAATTCCTCCAAAGAATGGCACATTGCTTGTTCATCCTCTGATAATTGAGAGAGATCACTTGAACGACAGGGCATATAAATGTTTATCCCTACACTCAGATTAATTACGCGTGCTTTTGTTTTTTTTAATACTGACAATGTCTCATCGGAAAAGTATGTATAAACACTATCACCATCGTACAGAGTATCTGGTATTATTTGGGTGATGCTAACGCCCGGTGCCACCCCTTTGAAATGATTGTTAATATCAGGCATGTTGCTTTTTGTTCGATCTGTGATGGGGGTATTACGTGTTCCGATAACACCACTGACGGATTTAGTGTGCTCTGTAGCCTCATTATCCCCTTCTTCTAAAGGTTCTGAAGGCTGGAGGGAATTTTCCTTATTGGTATAATTGAGATACGGAGATGAGGCAGTGCGACTGTCCTCCAATACGATCACTTCTTGATTGTGGTAGGAGTCCTTTTGAAATTTACTTGCACCAATAAGGTCATTGGCATTTTTTCTTGCACGGGGCAGGTAATATGCCGCCGGGAATTTTCCTGCTTTTAAGGAGTCTATCATATTTTGATATTTTGTTGCTTCACGGAGCATGAAGTTTTTGTATTGAGACATATTTTTGAGAATATGATCCGTTTCTTCAATGTCTGATGCGATCTTTCGAGATATAGCGTCAATTGATTCACGAATTTTTACTGCTTCATCGTTATCTTGATCTGGGCGGTATTTGTAGTGTTTTCTAAAAGGGTTATTGGGGTACTCGAGCCTCCAATCTGTGGCGTATTCTAAAGCCATCGTATAGTTATTCATGTGCATATTAGCCAAAAGCTCATTCCTCTCATTCACATCCTCTGGTAATCCATCTTCAGCTAATTGTGTAGGGGGATTAGAATGTATTTCTTGGGGGGCGATGTCCATTGCATAAGCTGTTCCTATCATGAGTGCAATGGCTAACGGGAAGTGTTTGAAAATGTGTGTCATCGTATAATTTCCCTTCATGTTCATTATTCTATGAAAAGGGTTGAGAAACCGTTAACATCAGGAAAGTTTTTATCCGCGTACGACACTGATTTATGTCTCACCCTTATGTTCTTGTTGGCCTTGGTAATCCCGGTGATAAATATGTTTTGAATCGCCACAATATTGGTTTCCTTGCCATTGATGCTGTGGCGAAATATCACGATGTACCGCGTTATGTTGAGAAGTTTCAAGGGCATCTTACAGCACTACGTCTTGATGGAAAGGATATCTTCCTTTTTAAGCCCATGACGTATATGAATCTATCGGGTGGTCCTGTGGCTGCTCTCATGCGTTTTTATAAAATCCCACTCAACCATCTCTACGTTGTTCATGATGATCTGGCGTTGGTGCCTGAAAAGCTAAAAGTAAAAGTGGGTGGCGGAGATGGTGGACATAATGGCCTCAAAAGTATTGATCAGCATATGGGAGCTGCCTACACTCGCATTAGACTTGGAATAGGACATCCAGGGCACAAAGATTTGGTCAGCCATTTTGTGCTGACGAATTTTTCAAAAAATGACCAAAACTGGCTCGAGCCTATGTTGTGGACACTTGGCAAAACTCTACCGTCCCTCCTTGGGGAGGATACAGCAAAATGGCTCAATAGTTATCATCTTGCCGTAAAAGAGCTTGAAAAAAAATAGATGCCATATCTTCTCAAACTTCTGTCACGGTAAGGCATCTGAATCTTAGCGCAGCTCCCGTGCGAGTAAGTTACCCCAAAAGAGTTCAAGCTTTTTAAGCATTTGCCCAAGATGTTGAGGCATATTCTTATCGCCAGATTCTTTTTCAAGATGGGTTGAGTGCAACGCCATGATCTTGTCAATCTTGTTGTACAAATCAGACCCTTTGGTCGAAAGCTTGACATGGCTTGACCTGCGATCATGGGGGGATGGCTCTTGTTGAATGTAATTATTTTGAACCATCTTGCGTAGGTTGTACGACACGTTGGATCCTAAATAATAGCCACGGTTGGTGAGCTCACCCACGGTGACTTGATCCTGACCAATATTATACAAGACAAGTGCTTGTACGTTATTGATGTCGCGAATGTTCATGCGATCAAGTTCGACTTTTACAACTTCTAGGAAAAGGCGATGCAGTCGTTCAATCATGACAACTGACTCAAAATAGGCTTCCTTCATAGATTCCTCATCTGATAGTGGTTACATCTTACTTATAGTTTTACCTGACGTAAGTTAAAATTTGTTTAACAAAAAGAATAATTTTGCTTCCAAATCAAAAAAAATGTCGTTAAAATCAATTTTTTTTGCTATTTTTAAAAAATATAGAGAAATTAACCTCGTTCTGTCTTTATATACTACAATACAATGATAATACATATAAAATTTTATGGAATTACCGATGAAATCTGTCATAGGCATTACACTTGATTCAGAAGGAGCGGGTGGATACGCTACCGTGCCATGGTACGCGCTTCGGCAAAATTATTGCGCCTCTGTGACGGATGCGGGGGGGGTGCCTTTGCCATTGCCCCATTGTATAGATGCTGTAGATGTCTATGCTTCCCGTATTGATGGTTTAATCCTTACTGGTGGGGGGTTTGATATTCCGCCACATCTTTATGGTGACGATAACATTCATCCGACGGTGACCCTTAAGGTTGAGCGCACAGATTTTGAGCTTGCCATGGCCAGGGCATGTTTTGATCAGGGTAAGCCCATTTTTGGTATTTGTGGGGGGATGCAACTTATTAATGTCATGCTTGGCGGGACCCTTATTCAAGATATTCCAAGCCATAAACCCGAAGCCATTCCTCATAAGCAATCAGCACCTTATAATAAGGCCTTCCATCCGATTACTATCTATAAGGACAGTCTTCTTTGTAAGCTTAATCCTGAAATAAAAGCCATGGCCGTTAATTCTGTGCATCATCAGGCTGTGGATAGGGTGGGGGAGGGGCTTCGTGTTTCATCCATTGCGCCTGATGGTATTGTTGAGGGTGTTGAATATAAAGGCGACACTTTTTGTGTGGGTGTACAATGGCATCCCGAGTATGGCATTATCTCCCTCGATACTCATCTTTTTAAGGCATTCATAAGCGCATGCAAGAGCGAATAAGTAAATATTT
>JAIESS010000092.1 GCA_019745755.1 Alphaproteobacteria bacterium | reverse complement strand
CAAATCAAACGTGCCGTTATTATCACTTTCATGGACCTTCTTGTCAAGAAAAATAACGGAGATTAAAACGTTCCCCACTATAAAAGCAGGGACATGAAATTATTGATTGTCTGTTGCTGGATATTTTTTCAAAATAGCATCGATGGCCTCCTGTGTTTTTTTCGCCCATTGGCCTGTTTGATAGCCAGGAATACTTAATGGTTTTAAGGACTCAAACAATCGCCCAAAAGGGTTTGCATTTGTGTAAGTCTTATTAAGAGTTGAAAGACTATTTAGGAAGAGTGCGTCATCGGCTGTATTGATATGAGAAAATTTTCCCCTTAATAAGGTTTTTTCTTTTTCTATGGCTTGCTGTCTTTCTTCAAAAGAGCCTAGCCCTGCAAGAAAAACACAGATTCTTTTTTGCTGTTGAATGATTCTATTGCTGCTAAAAGCACTAAAAAAGGAATGCCCATATTGTATTATTTCCATGGGATGCTCTAACGCGTGTACTTTTGAAAAAAGTATGGACATGTTTTCTGGCGCTTTCCATTCCAGCATTTTTTGGGGTATTTGTTTTGTAAATGTAAATTCTTCATCCTCCTGACTATTCTCACGCACACTTTTGGATGAGGCATCATCATTGACATGCATGCGATCAGCATGGGATTGATGGGATGCAGTCGTTGTTATTGAGCTGGATGATGAAGGCACAAATGGAGAAGGTGCGGGTATACTATTGTAATACTTAATGGGATATTTTTGGAGACCCCCGTGCAAAGAATATGCGGGAGGGTGAGCATACCCCCTAAATTGGGAAATAAAAGTTACAGAAGGAGGTGCGACCTCACGTCGAGGCAAAATACCTAAGAGCGCTTTAGGATCAATTGGCTGACCATAAGGAATAGTTGTGATTGGCATAGCAGCAGCTGTTATTGATGGAGGAGGCAATGTTGCAAGCTCTTGTGCAATCAGGTCCTTCAATGATTGAAGGGCTGTTGGTTGAGTTATTAGTGCTTTTTGAGCAATTTGTGTGGAGATATTGATAAAAGGCACTGCTGATGGCGTGCTACTTTCTTCAGTTGTAGCTGTTCTTATATTTTTTTCTGGGCTATGGCGGAGTTTTTTATGTGTATGCTCCTCGCTCTCATCTTCGCTACTTTCTGAGAGTATGGGGGAGAATTTGCGTTTTTTTGATGATTTTTTTAAACGTGAAGAATCTTCCGATGACTCCTTTTCCCCATCTGTTTCGGGGGAGTGTTGGGTCATGTAAAATACGGGAGCTCTTTTGGAGACAGGCCGTTCTTTGTGAGAATCATTGTGATCGCTGCTGGCTACAGCTGCATGCGATATTGTAAGTGTCAAAAGAATTGAAAATGAATAAAAATATTTCATTATTATGCTAATTTAAGGGTTATATAGAAATATAAGTACAATGCGACGCCTTTTAAGTCAATAAAAACAACGCGATGAAAATCCTATGCCTCTACCTTTTTCATCCATAGGGTTAGCGTATTCTTCTCATCTTTATGGGTATCGACTTGTTTCCAGCTTAGATTAACATAAGCCCCCTCAAGAACACTGTACCCAAAGTGTGTCCAAATAGGCTCAAGAATTCTATAATCCATGGGGCGTAAAGGATGCGTCTTTGGACGGTCCACCGTCATAAAAACAAGGTGTGAGTATCTTTCCTTTTTTGCCCTCAGCTCATGATAATCAAAAAATTGACGCAGCAATCCCTTGCCGCGATAAGGGGGCTGTATCATGACCTCGCCAATATAAAGGTAGTGTTGTGGATCGAGCCCCTTATCACGAAGAGGCTTTTGAATTTCCTTTGTTTCATCTGTCATAGGGATAGAATTGGAAAAACCAACAACCTTATCCCCGTCAAAAACAAGAAGAATCACACTGTTTTTGGATTTGAAGTACGTTTCAAGATAATCCTTTTCATAAACGAGAGATCCCTCATAAAGATAAGGGAATTCCTTAAACATATGGATACGAAGGGTTGCAATTTGTTCCAGGTAAGGCCGTGCTTCATCTCCTTGTAATGTTTTTATGACAAGATTATCTTTCGTGCGATGTATTATGCCTCCATCATTGGGTTCAGCAATAGAAAGGCCATGAGCTATAACCATTAAAATGAGTCCTTTGAAAAATATCCGCATACTATCAACACTTTATAGGATTGCATGGATTTATTGTGCGAGGGAAAGTCGCGCCGTGCAAGGGGGAAGATATGAGAAAGGAAAGTCTGCATCCATTATGGGTGCAGACTATTTTGATGGCTTATTCTGTAATCTTTATTTCTGTTCTTTGTTTCTTTTTTTGACGTTCTTTTTTATGAGCCTCTTTCGCCTTGCGTTTTTTTGTGCTTTCTTCTGTGACGTGAGAAGGTCCCATCCTACGAGGTTCATACCCTCTCTCGTTTACCAAAATTTTTCGAACACTTTCATCTTTTTTGATTCCTAAAGTTTCCATAATAATTTTAACAGGATTCTTTTGTTTTTCAGGCGATAGGTCATCATATACACGAAGAACTTCGATAGGATCAATTTTTGTGCGTGGCTTGTGTGTTCTTATACCATTCGCAATTAAAATATGGGAGATATGACGTTTGGCACCACCACCTACAATATCCCCAATTTGTGTTTGATTAAGCTTTTTTTTCTGTTTCAGATAGAGTATCTTCCTAACGACAGTCTCATCATAATGCGTGCGTTCAGCCAGGGTTTGTACTGTTGGATACATCTTTTTGAGTACTGTATCCGTTGGACAATTATCATCAAAACCTTCCGCATTAGGGTGCGCAGATGACGCAGGCTCATGATTCATAGGGTGTTCTTCTTCAATATCCTCCATAGCCCTAGGTAGATCAATCTGTTCTGCCTCCATAGGTTGCTCATCTTGATAGGGATGATCAGGGTTTTGATCCTGAGGTCGTTCGTCTTGCGTAGGAACTTCATCAATAATTTCAATGGGGTCTTGAATAATGGCGACTTTTCTATCCTTTCGTGCACGACGGACATCGGTAATCTTTGACAACTCCTCCATTGTGTCTTTGTTTGTTACCGT
Source organism: Alphaproteobacteria bacterium (assembly GCA_019745755.1). Lineage (GTDB taxonomy): Bacteria > Pseudomonadota > Alphaproteobacteria > Paracaedibacterales > JAKBAR01 > JAKBAR01. The sequence goes on along the minus strand of JAIESS010000092.1, from coordinate 8,589 downwards.
GACACTGTGGGATTTTTTCTTACCAGAATAATTTCGTGATGTTTGTTCAAACCCCATCACATTAAGATCAGCGCCTTTTTCTCTTGCTTGTTCCGGAGTTAATTCTTCGGGTACATAGCCGTATGTGAGGTATAAATCAGCCCATGGGAAATAGGTTGTTTTTGTAGCACCTAGATTGATAGCTTTTTGATAGAATCGATCGGATTTAGTGTAATAAGTATGCTTATGCTGATCATCTCGAGAAAAATCATGTCCATATTTGGCATAAAGCCCCGCTAAACAGACGCAGGATCTCTTTTCAATGCTATTTCCTTTGGATTCATTACCTTTCAACACTTTGACACGAAGAGTTTTTATAAGTCGTCCCAAGAAATCCTTCTGTTTGTCCTCTGTGTCTTTTTTGATAGGGTATGTATTTTCATCAAGGAGAAGTTCTGCCATGACAAGATAAGCATAGTCATATTCTGGGCGATTGTCCTTTTTCTCATCGTCTTTATATGTAAAAAGAGCGTTCCAGCAACGCTCAACGACTTGCGTATGATTGCTTCCTGATGGAGCAGGGGATTCTAGTTTTTCTAGAATAACTCTTGGCGTTTTTCCTAACCGTATTTTGGCTGGCGTTTCAATCTTATCTTCAACGCCATTATCCGCTGTTGATGCGTAGATATCATGAGAAAGCGACAAAGGAACTAGTGTTAAAAGTAACTTTAATAAAGTATGTTTTTTCATTGCGTATTATTATTGTTTTGGTGCTGTTATATTTTTTTATATAACAACAAAATATCAAAACTCAATAGTTTTATTATCGTTTTTTTCCACCAATAGACGTAGTTATGATCAAGAAGGAGTTTTACAAGAACGACGTGGTAAGGTCAATAGTGAGATCTCATCGAAGATTGATGAATCACTTAAAAAGTCGTCGACATCTTCTAAAATATCAGATATATCGCCTAAAACTTCATCGTCTTGGTATAGCTCAGGGTAATAATGGGGGTTAAACAGCCCCCGAAAATCTTTATTGATCCTTTCTTTTTCTGACTCCGAAATACTGGTAATTTCAACAAGTAGATAAATAAAATCATTAAAACTCACTATTAGATGCATCAGACTAAACGTAACGCTTCTATGCTCTAGCGTTTTAAAATACATTGTTTGGCTGTTTTTCAACATAATTAATATTCAATTAACAGATTGCTTGCTTATGCAAGATTATGTATACGCTACAAGAAAGGTGCATCAATTCTCATTTCACAATCATCCTGAAAATGGTAACTTAGGGCAATATCAATAAAACACAGGAACAATAATGTTTAAGAATATGCAAGGGCTCATGCAGCAAGCCCAAAAAATGCAGCAAAAAATGGCAGAAGCTCAAGAAAAATTAGCCGCAACAGAAATCGTAGGAAATTCTGGTGCCGGCATGGTCGAAGTCACCATGAATGGCAAGTTTGATGTACGCAAAATTAAAATTGATCCCAAAATTGTGGATCCCAATGACATTGAAATGCTGGAAGATCTCATCACAGCAGCAATCAATGACGCTCGAACAAAGGTCGAGGCTCTTAGCGCCAACGAAATGGGCAAGGTAACAGAAGGAATGCCTCTCCCTCCAGGGTTTAAACTTTAGAAATTCAAAATTTTTAGGAGGCCTTTGATGAAAGCTGCAATCGTTCCCTCTCACGGAAGCAATACATATGTGTTGGGCACAGGAGAAGAAGCTGCGAAGCGTCTCAATCAACAAAATGAGGTCATGAAAGAAAACTCCATGGCACAGCTTAAAAGAGCTGGCCTTTCAAAGGGTCAGATTGTCTTTGATGTTGGATGCGGCAGTGGCTCCATGACAAAATATCTTGCGGAACAAGTGGGGAAAGAGGGCCATGTCTATGCTATTGATATTAGCAAAGACCAACTTACCGTCACACAAAGTGCGATGGAGGAAGCAGGACTCTTCAATGTGACCTATGTTCAAGGTGATATTCTCGATGCTTTAACACTGCCTGATGTTAAGGCTGACATTATTTATACACGCTATGTGCTCATGCATCTGAAAAAACCAGAAAAAGCTGTTGCAATTATAAAACAATACCTTAAACCAGGCGGAGCAAGTGTGGGACAGGAGTCCATTTTGGATGAAGTCTATACAGAGCCCACCTGTGATATCATCGAACGCACAAAAGTACTTCGACAAAAAATGGCAGCTCATCTTTGTGTTAATCATAATATTGGACAGGACCTTCAAGTACTTTATGAAGATGCAGGGTATACAGTCGTTGAGGTGTACCGAACAGATTACCGCATACCTGTGATTCCGTTCAATACGGTGTATTCTAAATCTTTCCATGAAATGGCAGAAAAATACATCAAAATTGGCCTTATGAAAGAAGAGGAATCAGATTTCATTAAGCAACAGCTCAAAGATCTCCCCCTAAACCATCCAGATCTTTTTTATATTTTTGAACAGTGTCATGTGATTGCAAGAACAGCGTCACCTTAAGGATGCGATTATCACACCCTACAAAAATACCTTTTCACATTTATTCTTGTGTCATGTATGATTGGGCTTGAATTTTAAGTGCTGGATCCCTACATTTTGCTTAGGGATATATGATTATATGGGAATACCTGATGAGGGGATTCTCGCTTTAGGAACGACGATTGAATTTAGAAGAAAAAGTTGAGCATATACTAGAACCGTCTCTCACCCATGAAGGGTACGGGATTGTGCGTCTTCAGATTTCTGGGGGGCAACGCAAGGTTGTTCAAATTATGATTGAGCGCATGGATGACCAAGAGGTAACCCTTGATGATTGCGTAAAAGTAAGCCGTTATTCATCGACACTATTGGATGTGGAAGACCCGTTTCCTTTTGCGTATACGCTTGAAGTATCTTCCCCCGGAATGGATCGCCCCCTCGTTAAACCAAAGGATTTTGTGCGCTTTTCTGGAAATGACGTCAAGTTAAACTTGACAGAAGCTGTTCATAGTAGGAAAAGATTCATAGCATACCTGAATCACGCAAATGATACCGTTATTAATGTCAGTGTCGATGCGGAGGGTAAAGAGAAAGATAACGGTGAGCTATTATTAACCTTTGATATTCCGTATGATCTTATTAAAAATGCTAAACTACATATTGATTTCGATAATTACTCAGTAAAAAAGGGACAAACCAGTGGCAAGTCGAAAGATTAAACTTCACGAACAATTACCCCCTCAACCACGCCATGAGCTATTGCAGGTCGCGGAAGTTGTTGCACGGGAAAAAGGCATTGAACGAGATGAAGTGATTGTTGCTATGGAGCAGGCAATCTTGAAGGCAGCCAAAGCTAAGTTCGGTTTTGAGCATGATATCCATGTTGTTGTGGACCGTGCCACAGGAAGTGTGACAATTCAAAAGCATATTACGGTTGTCATCGACGATGAGCTTGAAAACGAGGTAACGCAGATTCCTCTCAGCCACGTTCAAAAAGATCCAGATCTTAATCATCATGTACCCGGTGATGTCATCGTATACCCTCTTCCTCCCATTGAGTTTGGTCGTGTAGCAGCACAAAGTGCCCGCCAGGTCATTGTTCAAAAGGTGAGAGATGCTGAGCGCGTAAAAATTTTTGAAGAATTCCAAGGACGTATTGGTCATATCATCAGTGGTATTGTAAAGCGCGTGGAGTTTGGAAATGTCATCCTTGAAGTAGGGCGTGCGGAAGCGATCATGAAGCGTGATGATGTCATTCCTCGTGAAAGCTTTCAAGCAGGGGATCGTATTCGCGCTTATGTGACAGAAGTAAATCCCAATGCAAGAGGTCCTATGATCTCTGTATCAAGAACGCATCCTTGGTTCATGGCACGCTTGTTTGAGCAAGAAGTCCCTGAAATTTATGATGGTGTGATTGAGGTAAAAGCCATTGCGCGTGACCCTGGAAGTCGCGCAAAAATGGCTGTTTTCTCCCCAGATCACAGTATTGATCCTGTTGGTGCTTGTGTGGGTATGCGTGGATCGCGTGTCCAAGCCGTTGTCGCCGAGCTTCAAGGGGAAAAAGTGGATATTATTCCATGGTCGTCTAATCCTGCCACGTTTGTTGTGAATGCTTTGGCCCCTGCCGAAGCGTCAAAAGTTGTGATCGATGAGGATTCCCACCGCGTGGATGTTGTGGTACCGGAAGATCAACTCAGCCTTGCCATTGGACGACGCGGTCAAAACGTACGCCTTGCCTCCCAATTAACGGCATGGAATATTGATATCCTCACGGAAGATCAAGAAACAGCACGTCGTACAGAAGAAAATGGCGCACGTATTCGTCTGTTTATGGAAGCCCTGGATGTAGATGAAATTATTGCTCAGCTCCTTGTCGCAGAAAGCTTTACAACCATTGAGGAAATAGCTTCTGTTGATCTTGAAGAATTCGCTGGCATTGATGGGTTTGATGAGGATATTGCCACAGAACTCCAAAATCGTGCTATGACGTATCTATCCACAAAAAACACTCAATACATGAGCGAAGCAGCGGCACTTGGGGCTGAAAAAGATTTAATAGATCTCGAAGGGCTCTCCCCAACTCATCTTATCAAGCTTGTGAAAAATGGTATTAAGACCCGCGATGATTTTGCGGATCTATCCGGTGATGAATTAATAGAAATGCTTGCCGATGATACGCTTGCTCTCGATCAGGCAAATGCCTTGATTATGAAAGCACGCGAACACTGGTTTAATTAAAATGTGAAAGTAGACGATGACCGATACGCCAAAACAAAAAACAACACTCACACTTGGCAAAAAGCTGGACCTGAAAAAACCTGCAGATTCAGAGCAGGTAAGACAAAGCTTTGCCCATGGTCGGTCAAAGACTGTTGCTGTCGAAGTCAAGAAAAAACGCAGTGCCCCTGGTGATAAAGTAGCGGACTCTCAAGGTCATTCATCCGGAATGAGTCAGGATGATCGGGCTGTTTTCTCCCATTTTACAAAAGACGAACTTGAGTCCCGCATGCGCGCCGTCAAGGAAGCCATGAAAGAGCCTCATAAAAAAGCCTATGAAGAAAAAGCCGCTCCATCTGATTCTGCTTCGACGCAAGAAACAGAGAGCAATGCCACTGATGTTGCAGAAAAAGCAGAACAGGAAGCACCAACATCCCCCCATGCTGTTGCACCCGCATCGTCCCCTGCTGCGCCAACATCGTCACAGTCTGAGGCGCCATCCTCTGCGTCACCCACCATATTCAGGAATGAGCCTACCCCATCAGACCGCCGTCCTGCTGCAGCACAATCCTACGACAAGCAACGTTCGGAGCGAACACCCTATACACAGCAGAAACGTACGGAAACACCCGCAGCAAGGCCCGCATCATCAGAGCCTGTGATTTTTAAATCAAACGAATACAAATCACCAAAGCCCCTTGTGGGACCTTTTGAGGATTTGGATGAAAATGGTCTTGCAAAGAAGCGAGCTCCAAGCAGTCATGGCCATGGTCACCATAGCAACAAAGTTGCAGAACCTAAAAAAATAGCCCCTGTTGCACCAGCACGCAAAGATACAGACCCTGTTGCTGCATTACCGCGTAAACTTACAGGGACAGCTTTGACACGTGCACTCAATGATGATATCGCTGTGCGCACACGGTCCATGGCAGCTTTCAAGCGCGCTAAGCAAAAGAATAAGCAAACTATGAATCAAGCCGAGGCCGTCATGGTGGTTCGTGAGGTTATTATCCTTGACACCATGAGTGTGGGTGAACTCGCCAATCGTATGGCGGTGCGTGGTGCTGATGTTGTAAAATCATTGATGAAAATGGGCATGATGGTTACCATCAACCAAATCATTGATGCAGATACAGCAGAACTCGTTTGTACAGAATTTGGGCATACACCAAAACGTGTTTCTGATTCCGACATTGAAATTGGACTCAAAGGTGCAGACGACGCTGGTACTGATCTTATGAGCCGTGCACCAGTTGTCACAATCATGGGTCACGTTGACCATGGTAAAACGTCTCTTCTCGATGCTTTGCGCGAAACAGACGTGGTGAGCGGGGAAGCGGGTGGTATTACACAGCATATTGGTGCATACCAAGTCCAAATTAAATCCGGTCAACGCATTACCTTTATCGATACCCCTGGTCACGCAGCCTTTACAGAAATGCGTGCACGCGGTGCTAACCTCACAGACGTTGTGGTACTTGTTGTGGCAGCCGATGATGGCATTATGCCCCAAACCATCGAAGCTATCAACCATGCTAAAGCAGCCAATGTCCCTATGGTGGTAGCCATTAACAAGGTAGATAAACCTGATTCAAATCCAGACCGTGTCCGCTCTGAATTGCTTCAGCATGGCGTTGTTTTAGAGGAATTTGGCGGCGACGTTCTTGCTATTGAGGTGTCTGCGAAAAAACGCATGAACTTGGATAAACTTGAGGAGGCCATTCTTCTCCAAGCAGAAGTTCTTGACCTTAAGGCTAACCCGAACCGTACAGCGGAAGGTGTTGTCATCGAAAGCAAGCTTGAGCGTGGTCGCGGAACCGTTGCGACGGTCCTTGTTCAACGCGGCAGCCTTAAAATTGGTGATATTTTCGTTGCTGGTAAAGAATGGGGTCGTGTCCGCGCTCTCGTCAATGATCATGGCCAAAAAGTCAATGAAGCTCTTCCTTCTTTACCTATCGAGGTCATTGGCTTCAATGGATTGCCCGCAGCGGGCGATGAGTTCTATGTTGTCGAGACAGAAGCGCGTGCACGTGAAGTCAGCGAGTACCGTGAACATAAGGAAAAAGAAGCAAAGGCTGCTGCTATTTCCAAATCCAATATGGATAAAATTATGAATCGTCTGGCCACCGTAGAAGCCAAAGAACTTGCCGTTGTTATCAAAACAGACGTGCAAGGCTCCCTCGAAGCCATTACGGGAAGCCTCATGAAGCTTGCAAATGATGAAGTCACAGTCCGTATTCTTCATGGTGCTGTAGGCGGCATTAACGAAAGTGATGTGACGCTTGCGCGCGCTTCCGGTGGTATGATCATTGGCTTTAACGTACGTGCCAATCCTCAAGCACGGGATATTGCACGTCGTGATGCTGTGAATATTCGTTACTACTCCATTATTTATAATGTGATTGATGATATTAAGGCATCTCTTGGTGGACTCCTTAGCCCAACGCTGAAAGAAAATTTCCTCGGTTATGCTCAAATTCGTGAGATCTTTAACATCACAAAAGTCGGTAAAATCGCGGGTTGTTACGTGACAGAAGGTATGGTCAAACGTGGCGCTAAGGTACGTTTGCTGCGTGATGATGTTGTTATTCATGAAGGCACGCTCAAAACACTCCGTCGCTTTAAAGATGAAGTCAAAGAAGCTAAAGAAGGCTTTGAATGCGGTATGGCCTTTGAAAACTATGATGATATAAAACAAGGCGATGTCATCGAATGTTTCGAGATCGAGTCCATCGCCCGGGTACTTTAGTATTGCGTTATTCGTATTATGTGTTGGATGACTGCTTTTTTTTAGGCAGTCATGCCCCCCCTCTATTTTTCCATCCCTGTGTCAAAGTTATTGATTCATGAAAATTGTTCACATATTACCAGGCCTTGGAATGGGTGGAGCAGAGAGGCAACTCGCTACACTTATCCTCAATCAAAGCATGGTATCCCCCCTCAAACATTGTGTGATCTCACTCAGTGATGAGGGCCATTTGGGGAAATCGTTTATGGATGCAGGCATTCCTGTCTATGCTGTTCATTTCAGAAAATCCTATATCAAAGGCTTTTGGGCTCTTTTTAAAATTCTACGCAAGGAAAAACCAGATGTTCTCCAATCATGGCTCCATTATGGGGATTTAATTGGAACAATTATAGGAACAGTTGTCAGGGTTCCTCGTATTATATGGAATATTCGTTGCTCAGATATTCAACCTCTTTTTCAGCAATCAAAACGCAACCGCTATGTTGTGACACTTTTATCCTATCTCTCCTTCCTTCCCTATGCTGTTATTACGAATTCTCATGCGGGTCGTCTTGCCCACGAAGCACTAAGGTATACACCAAAGCAATGGGTTCATATCCCCAATGGAATCAACACAGATTTTTTCTCCCCAAATAGCCATACACGCAAAAGTATGAGGAATGCCTTAGGCATTTCTGAGGATGCTCTTGTCGTCGGCATGATTGCACGGGTTGATCCCATGAAGGATCACGAAACCTTCTTAAAGGTCATGGAGCGTCTCTCAAAAGATTTTGAGAATGTTTACTGTGTGATTGCGGGCAAGGGTACAGATACAGCTGAATTTCCCACCACACCGCCCAATCTTAAACGCCTTGGACTTGTCGATAATATTCCTGATGTATTAAACAGTCTGGATGTTCACATTCTTTCATCTTTTGGTGAAGGATTTCCCAATGCTGTGGGTGAATCCATGGCGTGTGAAATTCCGACAGTGGCAACGAATGTGGGTGACTCAGCGATTTTACTGGATGATCCATCCCTTGTTTTTGATAATGCCGATCAGCTCTATGAAAAGCTCAAACACCTTCTGATGCTTTCATACCCAGAACGACAAACTCTTGGCAAACAGCATCGACAACGCATTCTTCACCACTACAGTGTTCAAACGATG
>JAIESS010000057.1 GCA_019745755.1 Alphaproteobacteria bacterium | reverse complement strand
GTAAAATCCTTAAAAATGATGCGGCTTCTTCAAGGTTGCGAATACCAGATCGCTCAATCATTTCAACGAAGGGGGCTGAGCTACCGTCCATGATAGGCAGTTCCTCACCATGAAGTTCAATAATGGCATTATCAATACCACAGCCCTTAAAGGCTGCTAATACATGTTCAACAGTGCGAGCTTTGTGCCCTTTAGCATTGGATAGTGTCGTGCAAAAAGCGGTATCAACAACCGAATGAACATGGGAAAATATGAAATCGTCTTCTTTTGTGGTTAAATCCCCGCGTACAAAGACAATTCCCGTATGTGCTGGGGCAGCATGAAATGTAAGGGATGCTTTCTTACCTGAATGAACGCCAACACCCTCGCAGTAAACCGATTGCTTAAGTGTTTTTTGAAGTGCTTGGTGTGACGCGCTCATCATGTATCATTTTTGATGGTGTTATCCTTAATTTTAATGATCTTCTATTTTCTGCACTTCTTCAATGAAGGGTTTGTTACGAAGTGTTGCGTCTATAGTGTCAAGGTTATTCCCATACACTCGATTCATACTTTTTCACCCAAATTTTTCCTTCATATCACTCAGAAGGGTGAGCGCCTTCATAGGAGTTAAATTATGAATATCAAGGCTTTTGAGTGTACTAAGAAACGAATCTATCAAAAGGTCTTTTTCAGCATCCTTTCTCCCTAAGGTGTGAGGAAACGGGAGGGCGAGTTGCTGTTTTTGGCGCTCATCTTTTACATAAGAATGAGGTGTTTGAAGTTCAAGAAGAATATCTTCCGCCCTTGCAATTATTTTTTTAGGAACCCCTGACAGGGCCGCTACATGGAGACCGTAAGAACGGTTAGCGGCACCTTTTTCCAATGTATGAAGAAAAAGAATCTTGCCATCATATTCTTTGATGCCCATTTGATGGTTGGTGAGTGAGGGAATGTTTTTCTCAAGATCGGTCAGTTCAAAATAATGGGTGGCAAAAAGTGTGCGGCACTGCACCGTATTGGCCAAATGTTCTGTGACCGCCAAAGCCAGAGAAAGGCCATCATAGGTTGATGTGCCGCGACCAAGTTCGTCAAGAATCACAAGGGAGCGGGGTGTGGCTTGGTTAAGGATAGTCGCCGTCTCAACCATCTCCACCATAAATGTGGAGCGCCCTGAGGCAAGATCATCGCCGGCACCGATGCGGCTGAAAATACGATCAACAATGCCGATTACAGCCTTTTGTGCCGGCACATAAAAACCGCACTGGGCCATGAGTGTAATGAGGGCCACCTGGCGCAAGTAGGTACTTTTTCCGGCCATATTGGGGCCCGTGATAAGAAAAAAACCTTCATTTTTTGAAAAATAGGTGTCATTGGGGGTGAATGTTTCACTATCCAAAACAGGATGGCGTCCCTTATCGATGGTGAGTGTTGTTGCATCCGTGAAAATAGGGCGTGCATAATTGTGCGTGTGTGCTAAGTGTGCCATGGCTGTGGATACATCAATATCTGCTAGAAAAGCTGCAATTGCTTTAATGTGTTCTTGATGGTTTTGAATAAGGTCACACAAATGCCCAAAAATATGAAGTTCAAGCTCAATAGCTTCCATGGCTGCAGATGTTAATTTTGAGGCAAGGGTGTTGAGTTCAGGGGTTGTATAGCGCAGTGCACTGGCGAGGGACTGCCTGTGAATAAATGTATCAGGAATTTTCCCTTGCTGCGATGGAGGGCACTCTAAAAAATACCCTAAAATATTATTTGTCTTGATTTTGAGTGTTGTGATTCCTGTTTCGGATCGGTATTTTTCTTGGATTTCTTCCAAAAGGTTTTGAGCATTGCGTTGTAATGACCGAATCGTATCGAGTCCCTCATCATAGCCGTCTTTGATAAAACCGCCGTCTCTGGCAAGATGCGGTAATGTATGGGTGAGGGCTGAGTGGAGCGTTCTCAATAGGATCTCTGGCACAATGGGGCAAGCATACGGAAGATCATTCTTATCTGACAGTGCATGAAGAATATCTTTAGCAATGTGTATGCCACCTAAAATATGCCCGATATCCCTTGGACCGCCTTTCCCCATGACAAGGCGCGAACATGCACGCTCCATATCAAAGTGTCTCTTGAGGTGATCACGTAAGATTGTTCGAAGAGTTCTATGCTCTAGGAAAAATGCTACACGATCTAAACGCAGGTTTAGCGTATCCGCATCTTGGATAGGGCAGGCGAGGCGATGCTGCAAAAGGCGCCCACCACCATGGGTTATTGTGTGATCCAGTGCATGGAGGAGGCTTCCTTCAAGGGTGCCCCTGATGCTTCGATCAATTTCTAAATTGGCCCGTGTGTAATGATCAAGGACAAGAAAGTGCGTGGCATCTTGACGTTTTGGAAAGGGGAGATTTTGGATGGCATCTTTTTGTGTAAGGGTGACATAGTCAAGGAGGGTGCCAAGGGCGGCGTAATCATTATCGCTTAAGGAGCCAAGGCTTTCCAACGTTGCAACGTCGTATATTTTGTGAAGGCGGTCTTTGGCGTTGGGGACGTCATATTTAAGGGCCGGCAATGGCATAAGGCGTTTATGGTAGGGGCGTAGATTATCAAACTCCGCCTCAAAAAGGCTGTCAGGAACTAAAAATTCTGCAATTGTATAGCGCGATAAAAGATTAAAAAGCTCAGGCATTGTTGCACATGATTCAAGAATAAATGTGCCTGTAGAAAGATCAAGCAATGCGCATGACAAGGGCGCATGTGAGAGGTTCGCTACTTTTGTCGATTTTATGGCACCGGTAGCGACGCTGAGAAGAAAATTATGAGCACTGGACTCGAGAAAAGCCTCTTCCACAACGGTTCCCGGTGTCATAACCCGTACAACTTCCCGTGATAATGGGCCTTTGCCGCCGTTTTTTTTACGGTCCTCGGGAGTTTCCGTTTGCTCACAAATGGCTACACGCATACCCTGTTGCAATAGTTTTTTAACATAGTGTTCATAGGCATGAAAAGGAACACCGCACATGGGGATCGGTTGATTGTTATGCATTCCACGTTGCGTCAAGGTGATTTGAAGGGCCGCCGCCGCCGTTATCGCATCCTCAAAAAAGAGCTCATAAAAATCCCCAAGCCTAAAGAAAAGTAAACACTCCGGATGTTTGGCTTTTTCCCGCTTATATTGAACAAGCATAGGGGTGAGGCCGTTATCGTCCCCTGTTTCATTCTCTGAAGTGATTGTGTTGTGCATTATGGTCATGGCTATAGCGTTCTTTTTCGTTGAACCAATTTTCTTGGAGTGTATAGTCTTAGACAAGATGACAAAAGTTGGAGGGCATTGCAATGCTCCAATCCGCTGAGTTTATCATTATTTCCGGGTTGTCAGGTGCGGGTCACACGACGGTACTGCGGGCTTTTGAGGATAATGGCTATATTGCCATCGATAATTTGCCCCTTCCTTTTCTTTTATCATTGCGTGAGCTGTATAATGTTCCTGTGGCTGTGAGTATTGATACACGGACCCTTGGTTTTTCACCCGATACCTTGATGAAGACTCTCACTGCGCTAAAAACTCACCCTATACCTTCGCACTTTTTGTTTCTTGAGTGCGAGGAATCTGTTTTACTTACCCGTTATAATCAAACAAGGCGCCCCCATCCGTTAAGCGGTCAGGATTTAAAGCGAGCACTTCGAGAAGAGTTTGAGTTGATGCGGCCCCTTCGTGCCTTTGCAGATGAGGTGCTTGACACATCTCACAAAGCATCTGATCAAACATCCCTTTGGGTGCGGGAGCATTTTTGTGCACAGGATCCCAAAATTATTCTTCAGCTCACATCCTTTTCTTACCGCGGGGGTATCCCGCCTCAGGCGGACATGGTCTTAGATGGTCGTTTTCTGGCAAATCCTTTTTATGAATCAGCCTTGCGGCCCCTTACAGGGCGCGATGAGCCCGTTCAGCACTTTCTTGAACGGGATCCGTTGTGGAATGATTTTAAAAACACAGCCTTACACCTTATTCATCAATCCCTTGATGGATTTAAAAAAAGGGGAAGATCCTATGTCACCGTAGCTGTTGGATGTACAGGGGGGCAACACCGCTCTGTTTTTATTGTTGAAACCCTCTCAAAGCTCTTGCAAGATAAAGAAATTATTTTGGGCGTTGAGCACAGAGAATTAAAAAAGATCGGATAAGACACGTTTATGATTGGCATTTTACTTCTTACCCACAGCTTCCTCGGTAATGCTTTTATCCAAGCAGTAGAACAGTTGCTTGGTCCTCAAGATAGCCTTGGTGCCATTGATATTAATGGTAATTTTGATCATGAGTCTAAGTGGAATCTTTTTATGGATACGTTGAAATCCTTGGATAAGGGGAAGGGCGTTTTGGTTCTGACGGATCTTTTTGGGAGTGCTCCATCCAATCTTGCCATTGCCGGTCTTGGGGTGAGCAAGATAGAAGTTGTTGTGGGTGTCAATCTTCCAATGCTTTTGCATGTTCTTGAAAATCGCCACCGAAATACCCTTGAAGACCTTGCAGATCTTGCTAAGCAAGCTGGGCAAAAGGACATCAAGGTTGCGTCGTCCCTACTTATTCCAGAAGATGTGAGTAATACCAAAACTTAAGAGTATATATACATGTTATAAATCACTTTGTGTGGGAACATAAAATCAACACGTGAAAAAATGACACACCTTATTTACAGGACATTTTTGACATTCGGGGTTGCGTGCTTTGCAGATATACCGACCGTGAAGAATAAGCCAGTGATGGGCGTTATGGATATAAGGTGGTGGGATATGTGCGAGAAGTTCTCTTTCCGTGTCTAAGGGTGTCTTCGTTGTGCATAGCCCCATACGATTGGCAACGCGGTGAATATGTGTATCTACGGCGAGTGTGGGTTGATTGAATGCAACATTCAGAACAACATTGGCTGTTTTTCGACCAACGCCCGGTAATGTCTCAAGGGCATCACGGTGAGGCGGAACTTGTCCATGGTATTGAGCGATAAGAATTTTTGAAATTGCAAGAATATTTTTAGCTTTTGTGATGTAATAATTAAGGTTTTTAATTGAAGCTTCAATATCTTCTATCGTGATAGTGATCATTGTTTCAGGCGTTTTTGCCAACTTAAATAAGCGATCTGTGGCTTTATTTACATTTATATCGGTCGTTTGTGCTGAGAGCATGACAGCAATTAAAAGAGTGTACGGATCTTCAAAATAAAGTTCAGTCTGAGGATTCGGATTCAATTGATGAAAAATATCAAAAATACTATGGATTGCTTCAAGTGTCATATATTTTAAATCTAAGAAAAACACATCCTACAGACTAACAAAGGTTTTTGAAAATAGACAGCTACATTAAGATGGGCATGAATAGCGTCCGCCGTTATCACATGAATAAGGACATTAGATGCGGTTGCGATATTATTGAAATGAGTTCGTTCCTATCAATTTACTAGCAGGGCAGGCTGCATAGAGTTCAATAGCTCTTGCAATGATACCCCTGTGTAAATAAGGGAGAGAGCCATGTTAAAAGGCTATCATAAATGCTTTGTCCCATATGACTAAAACCTAGCTTTCCAACAGAAAGAAGTTTTAAAGGGGAGCATAAGGTGGGCGACAGATCTACACCAAATATTCCTATTTTATAAGAATAATCCCCTTCTAAACAATAGGTTTCCATAGTAAATGTGTTGCGAGATCTATCAGGTTATTCTCTGTTTGAATGCGTGCATCAGTGGCGCCTTCAATCAATACATCAAAGTCTTTTTTTGATAGAGGTGTTACGGTGTCGAGTATATGATCAATAGCGGCTTTTCTAGATTCATACTCCGTATAATAAGATTCTTCTTTATGGGTATAGCCCTTAATGCGCGTACTTTCGACGATGTTACGCACAAGAGTTTTAAGATACACCTTACACATATCCTTATGCTTCTTGATGTGGGGAGGATCCATGGGTAAGGCATTAAATTTTCCAAGTATTCTAGCATAATCATCCCGTGTTAAAAGCACATAGGCAATTTCCTTCAAGAGAAGAATCATAAGTTTTCGCTCTTTTTTATTGGCGCTGCGCGTATCAATGGGAAGATTGATTTCTTGATTACTCAGTTGTGAACTTAAAGTATGCGCGATAAAGTTATGGTCATTGGTATTGAGTGCTAGGATGGTTAAAAATTCAAGATATCTTAGCCCATTGATATCTTTTTCAGACTTTTTTGTTCCCAATATAGGGTTAATATCACCCACGAATTGTTGAAGGGTTGGTATTGTGTTGCCATATGTTTTGTAAAGGGTTCTTAATCTTTCATAAAGCTTTGGCGTTGATGTGTGTGCTACAAACGCACTCTCAGGGAGGGCTTGATTCTCTAGTGTGCTTTTGATAAAGGCTTGTTCTTTCTTTTTGCTGGAACTTCCTCGGCTTAATATATCAAATTTTTTATAAGCCTTAGCCTCCGTAACAGTGGTGGAGAGTTTTCCTTCAGCAAGGGCACGCCCCATGTCTTCTTGAATCAGTTTAATAAGGTTCCCCCGCATTTGGTTGAGAACACGGTATTGTTCGGGGCGAAGACAGTGGAAATATGTTTTGATCTGGCCGCTTAGGGTCCCGTTAAAATAAGCTTCTGTGGAACTTCCTATTTTCCCTTGGAGGGAGAATTGTGTTTGCTTGCTCATAAAATTAGAAGGATCAAAATCGCCGCCATTATCCATTACAGCAAGTTTTGATAGCGGGCTTGTTGCCTTAGAGGAAGGTACTTTTATGCCATCGCTGCTTTTCGTTTTATTTTGAAACGTTGAGTTATCATAGTAATCCAATAATTTATTATCATTTGTATATATAAAAGTATCCAACATATCTTTGATGTTGCTTGTTCCTCGGTGATTTATTGCTCTTCCTAACCATCCTCCCCAATAGACAACATCATTGGCGATATCCTTATGAATAAAAAATTGAACAATGGTAGGAAACGCTAAGTTTCCTACTACGTCGCCATCTTTAAGAGGTGTTGACATCGTCTGCCAATTATAATTGTTTTGAAACATATCTATAATCATAGCGTTATATTTATTCTTTGATCCATCGGTTGTTGTAATATCTAACCCTGGTGCGATGGTGTCGTACATATAACTAAAAACTGCCCCCATATCATTGGTTTGTTGATTGCTTTGGAAGTACCCCCTAAAAGAATTTTCTTCACTGCCACCAAAAATAGAATAGCTTGAGGACATTAAATGTTTGCTGTAGGGTTCCTTTGTATCACCATCAGAAGACCCACTCATAGAGGATAAAACATCGCGTACTGTTTTTGGGATAGCGTTAAGGGACTTTTTATTTTCATCATAAGGAATATCAGGATGGCCGTAACTTTTCACATCAAAGGGGTTTCCCGTTTGTTTAAGAAATCGAGCCATGAGATCCTGGAATAAATAAACACCCAACAATTTATTGGTGGCGCTTTGGTAGAAGACAAAGCAGTCCGGATTCAATTTCTCATGGATAAGGAGATTTTGAAACAATTTTGCATACTCAGCATCGGTTAAGGGTAAACGTTCTCTTTGGCGAAGATAATGTCCATTGCCATTAGCATCGGCATTGGTTTCATAATACAGTTGGTTTGTTAGAAATTGAATAAACGTTTTATCTGCCCACATCTGATCCGTCCATTGGATAGGATAGTCTTGTGCAAAATCCGGATGATCATGCCCAAAATGAATACGCAGACTCTTTTCCAATTGGGTCGGGACATCCTGCGTGATCGCTAAAATAAGATCGACAATAGTCTTTCGAAATACTTCGGGGGGTTGTGTGCTCAGAAGAGATGGCAGATTTTTTATAGCCTGTATATTACGTTGAAAATTTTGGACAATAGCATACTCGTACCCTGTCCATGTATTTTGCGCAGACATATCTTTAAGTTTAACGACTTGTTTGATGGCACGATCAATATCACTATTCTTTTTTGTCAGAGAGTTAGGCGAGGCGACACAGGCGCTATGGGCCGCCCTATAAAGGTTTAACAAACGATCGCAGACTGTTTTATACGTGTATTCATTGGTGATAGGTTTTTCGTCTAATGCACCTTCCCTCAGGCTTTTTCGTATCTCATCGACAATAAAGGCTTTACCTACAAGGGTTGAGGCAGCCTTGCTATAATCCATGGAACAGTGAGCCTTATTCACACAAAGGAGAATAGAAAAAATGAAGAAGAAACAAAAACGCTGGCGCATAAGAAAGCCAATAATAGATTCATACCACTAGAACTAGTCAACCATGAAAAAGTTACCAAAAAATTAACATTTTTGCCCCTATTCTGATACAGTGTGCTTTTACACTGAGCCTTTTATAATATTTATGAATTATCGTCCCCTTGGCCTCTATATCCACTGGCCCTTTTGCTTGTCCAAATGCCCCTACTGCGACTTTAATAGCTTTGTTGGTAAGGCCATCGATATAAACTCATATACTCGTGCATATATGCACGAGTTGGAACGATTTCATGGGAAGACAAAGGATCACACACTAAAAACGATATTTTTTGGTGGGGGGACTCCGTCGTTGATGCCACCAACACTAACGGCTGCGATTATTGAAAAGGCGCAAAATCTTTGGAACCATGAGGATGCCATGGAGATTACACTGGAGGCTAACCCAAGCACAGCGGAGATAGGGCGGTTTCAAGATTTCAAGGCTGCGGGTATCAATCGTCTTTCCGTCGGGATTCAGTCCTTTGACGACGCACAATTAAAATTCCTTGGGCGCGGCCACAGTGCCGATGAGGGGATCAAAGCCATTGATCTTGCTCAAAAGCTTTTTGAGCGTGTGACCTTTGACCTTATTTATGCACGGCCTGACCAGACATTTGATGAGTGGAGGCGGGAACTCACCTTTGCCCTCACTTTTGGCACGTCCCACTTATCCCTTTATCAACTCACCATTGAACCTGGCACAGCTTTTGCCCCCCGTTATGATCGGGGAGAGATCGTTTTGCCTGAAGATGATATGGCGGCGGATTTGTATGCTTTGACACACGATCTTACCAAAGTGGCGGGCCTTCCCATGTATGAAGTGTCCAATCACGCAAAACCAGGTTTAGAGAGCCAGCATAACCTTATTTATTGGCGTTATCAGGATTATGTGGGCGTTGGCCCCGGCGCGCATGGGAGGTATATCAATAGTAATGGAGAGAAAATCGCGACGGAGCAGCATAAGGCTCCAGAAATCTGGGTCAACAATGTTCTTGAAAAGGGAAGCGGCACCGTGCGGCAATCCATTGTGACAATCGAAGAACAATCTCGAGAAAAACTCATGATGGGCCTACGCTTAAGGGAAGGCGTTATGATTGATTCATCCATACCAAGCGCCCGCCTTGAAAAACTCCACGCCCACGGCGATATACACCTAAGTGATAATCACTTAAAACTCACAGATCAAGGATTTCCAAGGCTCAATGCCGTACTACGCTATATGTTAGAGGTGTAAAATCTCTTTCCTAAAATGTCTCTGGCAGTGGCGCTTCGAAGGTGTAGTTTTTACCCGACATGGAAAAGCTAATCTTCCACGCATGGAGCATAAGGCGTATGTAGGAAGGGCCGCCGTATTTTTTATCACCAAGGATAGGATTCCCTCGATCACTCATATGGACACGCAGTTGGTGCGTGCGACCTGTTTTTGGGGTGAGAATAACCCGTGTATGAGGAATATTAAGATCCTTCACCTTCGCCGCATCTACTTCAAAATGCGTAACAGCTTCACGGGCATCAGGTGCATCAGCACTCATTTTTTCGATTTTTGAATCGCAGCGTCCAATAGGTGTATCTATGGTACCACTTTGGATATCAAAGGTTCCCTGGCACACCGCCATATAGGTTTTTTGAATTATACGCTTTCGAAAAGCATCGGTAATATCCGTGGCAGTCTTAGAATTCTTTGCAATGAGGAGTATGCCGCTTGTTTCCTTATCAATACGGTGCGTGAGTTTACAGCGGACATTTTGTGAGTAGGCGCGAAAAATATCATCAACAGACGTTCGTTGCCCTGTGCCACCTTGAGTCGCTAAACCTGAGGGCTTGTTCAGGACAATCATATTATTATCTTCGAAAAGGATCAATGGCTTCAGGTAATCCGCAGCCTCACGTTGTGTCATGAAAAGAGGTGTGACCTCTTCCGGTGGCGGCATAGGTACAGCGTCATCAGGAAATATGACACTATCCCCCTCAGACAACCGACTGGACGCTTTTGCCTTTGCATCATTAATGCGTAGCTTGCCCTGACGGCTCCATTTTTCGAAGAGATTTTGGGGAAAATAAAAACCAATACGGCGAAGGTATCGGTCAAGCCTTACGCCTTCGCCATTTATATCAATAGTAATCGTAGGCATTCGCCCTTAACCTTTCATGTTCTGACTTTCGACACTATCAGGTCGAGGGCACCTATTTATAAATGCATGAGGAGGGATTTCTCCCTCTCATACTTAGGCTTGTTCTTGAACAGCAGCTTCTTCTTCAGATTGTGCAACGTTTATTTTAATCGCAACACTCACCTCAGGGTGAAGAATGATTTTAGCTTCATGCATCCCAAGCATTTTAATTTGCACAGGGATATCAATTTGCGTACGTGCCACGGAAACATTTTGCAATGCCAAGCCGTCTACGATATCTTTCGCACGAATGGATCCATACAATTGTTTTGTTTCGCTGGCTGCACGAATCAATGTGATCATGATATCGCCCATAGCTTTTGCTGCGTGTTGAGCTTCGTCGCGACGCTTAAGGTTTTGTGCTTCGAGGTGAGCTTTTTGCTTTTCAAAGATCTCGATATTGCTTTTTGTCGCACGAAGAGCTTTTTTCTTCGGTAGCAAAAAGTTACGAGCATAACCGGTTTTAACGGAAACGAGTTGACCCATTTGACCGAGTTTCTCGACACGCTCGAGTAGAATAACTTTCATTGGAACTTTCATAGGGGCTCTCCTTATTTGCTAACGTAGGGCATCAATGCCAAGAAACGTGCGCGTTTAATCGCTTGGGATAGTTCACGTTGTTTCTTGATGGAGACAGAGCTGATGCGGCTTGGAATAATTTTACCACGCTCAGAGACATAACGGGAAAGCATACGCACATCCTTGTAATCAATCTTCTGAGCATTTTTACCGCTAAAAGGGCAGCTTTTTTTACGTTTAAAGAATTGACGTTTTACGAGTTGTGCAACACGTGCTTGGTTCTCGTCATTTGTACGAGGGGCATCATAAGGACGTGACATAGATTATTCTCCTTTAATAGATTGAACAGGTTCGCCATTAGAGGCCGCTTCAACAGATGTTGCTTCTGCGGTATCCGAACTATCTTCATCATAGGAAGCGCGGGACTTTTCATCGCGGAAGCTGCGTTGCTGCATAAGCGCTGACGGATTATCATCCAATGACTCAACACTCACGGTGAGGTAACGCAAAATATCTTCGGAGAGTTTCATCTGACGTTCAACTTCAGCCACAGTTTCAGGCGTTGCTGTCACGTTCATAAGCACATAGTGCCCTTTTTTATTTTTGTTAATGGGGTAGCTGAGGCTACGAAGACCGCA
>JAIESS010000027.1 GCA_019745755.1 Alphaproteobacteria bacterium | reverse complement strand
CGTTAATAAAGAAAATAGCGACTCCAAGGAAAAAAGGAAATAATGACTCTATTTTTATATGTACAAGAATCATAGGATATGCGCAATTGACTTTCCTAAGAGTTTTATAAAGAAGGGCAGAGAAACGGCGCCTTCTCCCTCCTTTTTCTAACGAACAACGCCATCCACAAACTCAGTGCCATCTGGCATGGTGATCTCTAATGTCTTTTTATTAGGATGATCGTCGTATAGTTTTTGAATCCCTGCAGCTGTAATCCCATTACATCCAGAAAGATTAAGATCAACCAAATTAGGTAGACCTTTCAAATAATCCAACCCCTTATCAGTGATAGTGAGGCAGTCTTCAAAATATAAAGCTTCAATACTTTTCATCGTTGCAATGGTTTTTAACCCATTATCTGTAATGCTTGTGTCACCAAGACTCAGCGTTTGTACTGTATTTAATTCTTTGATAGATTCCAATACATTGTCCGTGATCTTAGGGCATCCGTATATAAATACGTCTTTGATTTTTTTCATTTCTCCAATAACATAAAACCCATCATCTGTGATATCAGGCTGTTCATGGATACGGATAGTATTCGCATCAGGCATTGCTTCACACAAAGACCGAAGAACCTCATCTTTTTCCATATTTTGAAGCAGTTTAATTTCTCTTACTGCATTAGTCATGTCTATAGAGCGACCATTTAAGTCGCCATTTTTTATGGCAGCATCTATATCTTCAATGGCAACGGTCTTTAAATTGATCACAGTCTCGTCATCTATCTGACGGAATATGTTCTTTTTTGGATAAGCGCGTATCAATTTTTTGACATCCGCGTCTATTATGTTTGCGCAATGAGTGAGGTTAATCACCACGAGAATAGGATGAGTAAGCAGAGTCTTCTTTATGGCGGCGGCTGTAATCTCCGTGCATCCAGTGAAGTTAACGACTTCTAGTTTTGTTAGATTCCTTAAAAAGCTTAACCCTGTATCTGTGACCTTTGTTTCACTAAGATCAATGGATTCAAGTGCTGGAAATATTTTGATGATACTATTAAGCGCATCATCATCTGATTTATTGTTTAGAAGAATCCCGCCGCCTTTTGGTGAGATGAATTCTTTCATACTTAAATATGTCTCTTGATAAGAATCAGGGTTCATTGTTCGAAGTAGGTTTATTATTTCTTGTTCTGTCAGTTCTTCTGGCGGTGCCACACTACCACGAGGTGCGTGAGGTGCAAAGAGATCATCTTCGTCTGAAGGAGGAGGAGACATACCTAATACTGGAAAACGACTCTGCACATCATTATATATCTTTTGAGCGTCAATTTTATATTTATTTTGAAATTCACGGATATCTGCCATAGGGTTTGAAACAATTTTTTCAGCGGCAGTTATGTATGCTTTTACACCCTTTATATGGTCCTTAAGATAAATCGGTGGGTTCCCACCTAAGATTTCATTCTCCATCTTTTCTATGTATGTATCCACATAAGACAATAGATCACTACCACTATAACCATTGTTTGATCTGAATGCGGCAGCAAGAAGAGTCCTTAAAATGGTTTCTTTCTCACTTAATTGTGTTTGATTGGGATCCTGCCGTACCAAGGGATTAGTATATGCATTTTGACCCGATGGAACAGGTGGAATAAAGGTGTCTTCATCCTTTTCCTCATCCATAAGACGCCCAAAACAAAGATAATGAACAAGATGATTATTATGCTTCGTAACATCATGATTGGTTGAATCCAAGTACATATCACCAAAATGGGTGATGACATCCACTGCATTATATTGCCCATGAAGACCAACACGCCTTGCTAGATTCTCCGCAGATGATGTCTCCGCCCCATAACCCATGACAGGTAAAAACGCACACACCACCCCGATCACTAATTGTTTTATCATTGAATTTCCCTTGTGAATCTATAGTTATTTCAACTGTTAAAACACAATAAGTCACAAAAAGAAAGTATTTAGGCTGGAAACTTGATGATAACACGAATTAGAACATCTTGAAGGAAGTAAAGAATTAAAATCAATACCATGGGGGAAAGGTCAATGCCTCCTAAATTAGGCATGAACAAGCGAATACGGGATAGCACCGGCTCACATAAACGGAAAAGAAAATTATGAATGAAAAAGACGACCTTGTTATAGCGATTAATAACCCCAAACTGCTCCAGCATACTCAAAATAACATAGACAAAAACAGCCATGGTATAGAAATTAATGACAGTGATAAGCAGGCGAAGGATGGGTATAAAAAGAATATCCATAAAAACCAGGGATTTGCAGTGAATTCTAGAAAAAGAATATGAAAACTATGTCATTTAGGCAAGTGAATTTAAAAAAGATAACCCGCTTGCACCTTTTATGAGATCCCTCTATCTTTGGACCATTAATCCATTACTCAATGTGAATATTGTGCCTATCGCATCCTTGTCACCCATAATTCCAACACCTCAGGCTGTTCTATTTGATTGGGATGATACACTCATTGAGACATGGCCCTATTTATGGAAACTTTATCAGGATACCTTTGCAAGATTTGGGTATGTTCTTACGGATTTGATGAATGAAGCAACATGCAGAGAAAAGGCTGTGCGCAACGGACGGCAAACCTTTGTAGATGCCATGGGAGAAGAGGTTGGATTAAAGGCCCGCGATTATTTCTTAACGACCTACGGCAACACCTTTATCCATACAATGGAACCACTTCCTGGAGCGAAAACAATATTAAACCACCTAAAATCACAACATATCCCCATGGCAATTGTGAGCAACAAGGAATCAACATTTCTGAAACATGAAATTACAAAGCTTAAGTGGGATCATTACTTTAATAGTGTTGTTGGACGGGATGTTGTGGGCCCGAAACCTAACCCTGCAGGGGTTCTTCACGCGCTTAACGCCATGAATTTATCCCCCTCACACAATATATGGTTTATTGGGGATTCTATTGTCGACCATGAAACAGCACGTAATGCCGGATGCTATTCTCTTGCCTTTGGAGAAAAAGCCCCCCTATCCAGCCCCCTCATTGATGTAAGTGTGGCAAATTGGAATCAGTTCATTCCTATTTTAGAAAATATTTATGCAAAATAAACATAAGAGCATCCGATCTCTGCTATAGCTTGTTGCATAAAAAAACATAATGGAGTCTTAAAATGGCCGCCGAAAAACCTGTCAATGTTCAAGATGTATTTCTCAATCACGTTCGCAAAAACAAAACCCCCGTCACCGTATTTCTTGTTAATGGCGTAAAATTACAAGGTATCGTCACATGGTTCGATAGCTTTTCAATTCTCCTGCGTCGCGATGGACATTCTCAACTCGTCTACAAGCATGCGATCTCCACCGTTATGCCCCAAGGCCCCATCCAACTCTTTGATGCAACAGCGCCAACAGCATCCATCAACGACCCTATCAATGACTCTTTTAATGATGATAACGAAGACTAAGTTTGCTAGATCGTACACACACAACAAAAGCTTTTGTTCTCTGTCCTAAGATCAAACAAAAAACTACTTTTTTGGAACGATCAAAGGAGGCTCGCCTTGATGAAGCTGTGGGGCTTGCAAGGGCTATTAGTCTTGAGATTGTGGGCCAGCACCTGATCCAACTTGAAAAAGTCTCTCCCGCAACCTACATAGGATCAGGGGCGGTGGAAGAATTAAAAGGACTTTTCAAGACATTAAACGTGGATCTTGTGATTATGGATGCGGCTTTGTCGCCGGTTCAACAACGCAACTTAGAGAAAAAATGGCAAACAAAAGTCATTGATCGCACAGGGCTTATTCTTGAAATATTTGGCGAACGCGCACGCACGGCTGAAGGGTCCCTTCAAGTGGAGCTTGCCGCCCTTCAGTATCAACGAAGCCGCTTGGTGAGGTCATGGACTCACTTAGAACGTCAACGAGGTGGCTTTGGGTTCACAGGGGGGCCCGGCGAGTCTCAGCTTGAGCTTGATCGCCGCATTATTGACGATCGTATTTTTAAAATCAAACATGATCTTGAAAAAACTGTTCGCACACGAAGGCTTCAACGCAGTGCCCGTGAACGTGTTCCCTACCCTATTGTTGCCCTCGTAGGGTATACCAATGCCGGGAAGTCCACACTATTTAATACACTCACAAAATCTGATGTGTTTGCCAAAGATCTTCTTTTTGCGACACTGGATCCCACCATGCGCCAGATTAAATTACCAAGTGGACAGCAAGTCATTCTCTCTGATACCGTGGGCTTTATCTCAGACCTTCCCACAACGCTTATCGCAGCATTTCGGGCCACCTTGGAAGAAGTCACAAGCGCAGATCTTATCCTCCATGTACGCGACATCAGCCATGATGATACCGAGCATCAGAAAAAGGACGTCGAGGAAGTGTTAAAGGAACTTGGCCTTGAGCAGGCATTTAACGATGGCAGCGTAGTGGACGTGTGGAATAAAATGGATATCTTGAGCCCAGAAGCCCAAGATGTTTATACAAACAAAATTGCCCGCAACACGGACACTATTGGCATTTCCGCCCTAACCGGGGAAGGCTTGGATGCCCTCAAACAACTCATTGGCCATAAACTAGCTGTGCATCGCAAAGTCATCGATGTGACGCTGCCCGCCTCAGCAGGAGAGCTCCTTGCCTGGTGTTATCGCCAAGGTGCTATTTTTGAACGCATTGATGAAGATGATCACATTCACCTAAAGCTTCGACTACCCCCCTCCCTTGTGCCAAAGTTCTGGGAGCGTTATAGAAAAATGATTAAGTAAAAAAAGTTATTGAGTTATTTTTATTCCGTTTATTATAATAATTTCCATACAGGATTATAGACATGGTTGTTCTTTCAAAAATTTACACAAAAACAGGCGACAAAGGAAAAACAGGCCTCGGCAATGGCAAACGTGTACCAAAGTCTAGCCTTCGCATTGATGTCATTGGTGCTGTAGATGAGGCAAATGCGGCTCTTGGGCTTTGCCGTCTTCACGCTTCCCATAACAAAGAGAGTGACATTTTATTATATCACCTTCAAAATGATCTTTTTGATGTAGGAGCAGATTTATGTTTACCCGAAGGAGACGGTCTTCGTATTGCACCAAGTCAAGTAAAATTTTTAGAACAAACTATTGACTATTATAATAGCTCTCTTCCCTCTCTTCGGTCCTTTATTTTACCTGGAGGGAGCGCCCTCTCCTCATACTTTCATCTAGCTCGAACTATTGTGAGACGCGCAGAACGTCTAACGTGTGCCTTACAGGAAAAGTTAGTGAGTGATAAGGAGCCAGAGCTAAATTCCGAAATCATCAAGTATCTTAACCGATTATCAGACTTACTTTTTGTCCTATGCCGTGTTGCCAATCATAACGGTGAAAATGATGTACTCTGGGTGCCGGGCGCACATCGTTAAGGCTACCCCACAGCCTATCTGGGAGACCACATCTCAACAAGCAAAGAAATAATATTTTTATTTATACTTTATTAATACATGAAACGTAAAATTAACCTATAAACAGATAATGAAGGTTGAGTGATGTATCGTTTTGTATATTTATTAGGCGCATTATTTCTTTTTTTCTTGAGCTCCGCTCTTCAGGCCATGGATATATCCAAAGAAACTATTCTCAACATGAAAAGTAAACTTAAATCAAGAAACGATGAAATCGTACCACAAAAAATACAGGAACAGCCCCCACAAACAGCTAAAATTATTAATGGTCAATTTATTGTTAATACAGATGAGCTCAATGATAGGAAGCGTACTTTAAAAAAAGTTGACATCCCCCGTGTTGTACTTGTAAGCCCTGAGACAGCACTTTTGTTAAGCATCAGGAATGGACGAGAGAAAGAAAGGAATGTTCAACGTAGCGAAGAAGCACGAAAAGCGCTTTTACAACGCGAAGAGGAGCGTGCGAATGGGGAGAAATGGGCATTTGCCCAACAATCTCTTGGAAAATGGCAACGCGATCTAAACACACGTTACTATCCAGTGACCGTGGAAAGTATTCTTGCTAAGGCAGCGGAATTTCAAACAAATGAAAAATCATCACGATTTGATACACTTGATCAAAAGGAAGAAATACGCCATCTTTTTGAGTGTACACTCTATCTTGAGGATGAAAAATTTTATCAAGCACGTGAGTACACTCTTTCTCTTGTTAAAGAAACAGCACACACACTTTTTTCTCCATCACATCGTGCAGAAGATATGTTTGCGCACCTCACCATAAAAGATGAAGGAAGACTGATTAATATTGAGTGCATTGTACAAGATTGTTATAATCTTTGCTCAATACTTCAAAAAAATAATTATTTCCAACAGACCGACACTACTTTAATAAGTCGTAGTGATCTAATAGTCCATATTGATCTATCATTATTCCTTCATGAAGAAATCAAAAATCCTATTTTTCTAAAAACTCCGGAGCAAATAAGTGTAGCATCATCATGTCTCGACCTTTTTAAAACCTATGGTAAAAACGATTTTTTTACCAATGATGAGTGCACAACCATTAATAGTCGTAGGAGTGCAGCAGCCTATTTCCTCACATCACTCAAATACGCTGGGCCAGCCTATAATTATTACACACATAAAGGGCATGTTAAATTCAATCAAGAGGCCTTGGATGAAGCCCAAGCTTATCTAGTGGAAATGTTGGAGAAAAGCTATATTGAGGAACACTCGTATAGTTGTGACTCATAAGGCCCTCTTAGTGCTTTTTAGTTGGATGTTTTGAAACACGCGCCTTATGACATAAATCTAGGCAAGAGGTTAACAATTGGTTAAGATAATACATATTTTATCATGAATGCCGTGTATCCTTATGTCCCTTATCTCGTCTCTCCAACCCTTGCTCTCGTTTTTCCTTGAGTATCTCCTTCCGTTTCTCGTCGCTTTGACTATTTTGGTATTCATTCACGAGCTTGGTCACTTTATTCCAGCACGTCGTAATGGCATCAAAGTGGAAGTCTTTTCCATCGGTTTTGGGCCAGAACTCTTTGGCTATACGGATAAGCATGGGACACGTTGGAAATTTAGCATGCTTTTCCTTGGCGGTTATATACGGATGTTCGGTGACGCCGATGCATCCAGCCGGCCGGATAGTGAGGGCCTCGCCAAGATGAAATCAGCGGAATATAATCTCACCCTTCAAAGCAAGACCGTGTGGCAACGTATGGCTGTAAGCTTCGGCGGCCCCCTTGCGAATCTTGTGTTTGCTGTGATTGCCATGTTTTTTCTTTTTGCTATCAAGGGCAACCCTGTCTATACCTCCAAAATTCAGGAAGTGATCAAGGGTGGTGTTGCCATGGAGATGGGCATAAAGGACTATGATAAAGTTACAGAATTCAATGGAACGAAAGTTGCCACATTCAAAGAACTAAAAGCTGCTATTGATGCTTTTTCTGGCGATGAGGTCAAAGTTACTGTGGAGCGCGGTGGTCAACCTGTGATTCTTTCCCTTAAAAAAGTGGATGGTTTTGCAAAACCCTTTAAGCTTGGTGTTAAACCAGCAGCTCCGGATTTTGAAAAGAAGGGAATTTTGGATTCTGCTCTCATGTCTGTGAAAACAACTTATGATTTGTCTGCAGAAATGCTGAGCACGCTTTATGGCACAATTACGGGCAAGCATAGTGCTGGTGAACTTGGCGGTGTCATTGCCATTGGTGAAATGGCTGGCAAAAGTGCCGAAACAGGAGGAGCCAATTTTGTATGGTTTTTAGCACTTCTCTCTATTAACCTTGGTCTTTTGAACCTTTTACCTGTGCCTATGTTGGACGGCGGACATCTTCTTTTTTATGCGATTGAAGCCATTGCTGGTAAGCCCGTACCATTAAAAATCCAAGAATATATTTTTCTCGCAGGGTTTGTTTTTGTGGTGAGTCTCATGCTGATGCTAACCTGGAATGATCTCAGTCGTTATAAGGTAATTGAGAATGTAACTCATTTTATTACGGCACCTTTTAAACAATAAAGACAAACATTATCAATGGTTTAACCTTTACGAAAGTACGAGTTTTCTTATGAAAAAAATTGCCATCATCACAAGCTTTTTGCTTCTTGGTTTGAGTGTGTCTCCTTTAACGATGACCTCCTCTTTTGCACAGACAACAACGATCAACAGTGTGAATATTTCAGGAAACAAACGTATTGAGAATGAGACAATTCTCTCCTATGTAAGGATTCAGCCGGGCAGCCAAGCCAGTGATGATGAGATTAATCAAGCGCTAAAAGAACTTTTTGCTACAGGTTTTTTTGCTGACGTAAAGGTTCACGTAGAGGGTGGTCAACTTGTGATTCAGGTAGAAGAGAACCCCATCATTAACCGTATTGCCTATGAAGGAAATAGCAAGCTTAAGTCCGAACAACTCAAAGAAGAAATTCAATTACGTCCCCGTGAAGTTTTATCGCGAACAAAAATTCAAGCGGCACAGCAGCGTATTTTAGAGATGTATCGTGCCATGGGTCGCTTTGCTGCTACAGTGGAGCCAAAGGTTATTCAATTAGACGATAATCGCTGTGATGTTGTCTTTGAAATTCACGAAGGCGATACGACGCATGTGCGTAAAATCAACTTTATTGGGAACAAGCACTTTACGAAATCAAAACTTAAAGATGCATTGATCACAAAAGAGTACCGCTGGTTCCGTTTCTTTGCCAACGATGATACATTTGATCCTATGCGCTTTAATGCAGATCAGCAATCTCTCCGCCAATACTATTACGATCACGGTCATCCCGATTATCAACAGATTGCAGCGATTGCCGAAATCACACCGGACTACGGATCCTACCATCTGAATTTTACTGTGGATGAAGGGAAACCCCATAAATTTGGTTCTATTGACGTTATTTCCAAAATTCCCGTGGTGAATGCAAATCCGTATAAACCTCTCGTTCTTGTAAATACAGGGGATGAGTTTAGTGGCCGTATGCTTGAACGCAGCATTGAAAAAATAACAGAAGCTCTTGGCAATGACGGTTACGCCTTTACCGAAATTGAGATTAAACAAACGCGAAACCCTCAAAATCAATCCGTTGATATTATCTTTGAAATTCACGAAGGACCCAAAGTTTATATTGAGCGCATTCAATTTATTGGGAATGATCGTACCCGAGACCATGTCATTCGCCGTGAACTTGCTTTGCATGAAGGTGATGCTATGAACTCGGCACGTATGAAACGTTCTGAGCGTAATTTAAAGGATCTTGGTTATTTCAAAAATGTGGAGCTCATTGTCGAACAAGGAAGCTCTCCAGACCGTGTTGTCCTTCTTGTAAAGGTTGAAGAGCAATCAACCGGGGAGCTTTCCTTCTCCGCTGGTTTTTCAACCATTGACGGTCCTCTTGGTACTATTCGATTTATTGAACGGAATTTTATGGGTAAAGGGCAAACCATTCACTCAGAACTTACCGTATCTAAACGTCACCAAGATTTTAACGTTGGCCTCATTGAGCCTTACTTGTTTGGTCGTCAGCTTGAAGGAAGCATTGATGCGTTCGCGCAAAGGTCTACACGTTTTAGTTCCTATACGCAAGTGACAAAAGGTTTATCTCCAAGCATTGGCTATAAAATCACAGAACATCTTTCCCAAGTCTTAAGCTATACTATCAAGCAAGATCGGGTAAGCCACGTCGATATTAATGCCTCTAACTTCTTAAAAGAACAAAGAGGAAGTTATGTTACATCTGAAGTCGGGCAAACCCTTTATTATGATCGCCGTAATAGTAAAATTGATCCAACAAGTGGCTATGTTTTAACACTCTCCAACTCCTTTGCCGGGCTTGGCGGTAAAGTTAAATACCTCAAGCATGTGCTTGGCGGAAAAACATATTTTTCACCCATTGAAGATGTTGTGATGATCCTTAAGGGAAATTATGGTGTCATGCAAAAAGCTGGTAAAAAAATCCGTGTTGTGGATAGTTTCTTCCTTGGTGCAGACTCCTTTAGAGGTTTCCAATACGGCGGCCTTGGTCCCCATGATAACCGCACGGGAGATCCCCTTGGTGGTACGCGTTTTTGGACAGCAACAGCTGAAACCATGTTCCCCATTGGTCTTCCCAATGAATTTGGTGTGAAGGGTGCGCTATTTTCCGATGTGGGTACGTTATGGCGCTCTACAGAAACAGGTCCGTTTGTACGCGATAATAAGTATGTCCGTGCTTCTTGGGGTATTGGTCTTGTATGGAACTCGCCCTTTGGTCCTATCCGTATTGACTATGCGACACCTTTCCGCAAGGACAAGTTTGATGATACACAGCGCTTCCTGCTTGGTTTCCAAACAAAACTATGATGAAAAAAAGGACAAAACGACTACTATTAGGGGCCATTATTTTAGGAATAGGAGCCCCTGCTCTTTATGCACTCTATAAAATTCAGCACACGTTGAATGAGCAAGTTTCTATGACGCATGCCATCCAAACATCGCGAGAAATTAAGGGGGTCGCCGTTGTGGATATGAGTCGTGTGCGATTGGAGAGTGAACCGTTTAAAGCACTTCATGCGTTTATGGAGGAAAAACAGAGTGAGGCCAGTCAGTTAATCTTCAATCGCGAAAATGAATTGCGGGAAGCCTATAACGATCTTCTCCTTCAAGAAAAGAAGGCTGAGAAAGACAACGAAAACCTCCTGCAAAAAAGACAAACTTTTGAAAAGGGATTTGCTGAGCTTGAACAAATGAGCCTACAGCAAAAAAATGCTCTAAACGAGCAGTTCCGTGCTAGTACGACACACATTGAAAAAAAATTAAAAACCATTATTGATGGTATCGCAGCAAAAATGAAAGTAGCTCTCGTTATCAATAGTAGTCTTAGCATTGATGCCCCCATTATCCTTTTCTCAATGAGTGGTCTTGATATTACAGATGATGTTATTGCAACCCTTAATAGTTCTATTTCCGAACTTGATCTCCCTTCCTGATAAGGATGATAAACTCATACCCAATGAACCGAGATGGATCTAACCTTCCATCTACGTCCATATCATGTTAAATAGTTAACAAAGCATTATGAAAATTCGTGAAGCTGACAAAGTTCTAAACGAGCATGAAAAGAGACAATATGATTGATTCCCGTTTTTATGGTGAGGCAAATACATTTTCAGCAGGCGATCTTGCTGCAGCGTTAGTTGAAGTGTGTCAGACACAAATGAAAGAAAAATGTCCCCCAATAGAGATTGAAGGGGGAGAGGCTACGCGTCCTTTAAGTGGTGTAAGTTCTTTGAAGGATGCTGGATCTGATCATGTGGCTTACTACCACAATAAAAGTGTTCTCAAAAATGTAGATTATGAGGAGGTTCTTAAGCAGACAAAAGCAGGGGCAGTTTTTGTGAATCGGGAAAATGC
>JAIESS010000136.1 GCA_019745755.1 Alphaproteobacteria bacterium | reverse complement strand
GTATCTGTTGGGCTGACGTAATGGGTGGTGGTGTGTCCCCCTCAAGCAATGCTGGACCCCCTGCGGACATATTCCCTGTTTCTGCATCAACCATTGTATTGGCAATCATAGCGGATGCGGTTCGTGATTCTTTGATTTGTTCAAGTACTTTTCGAATAAAGGGTTTTACAAAAAGAAGAAGCGTCAACAATCCAATAAGACCAGGAATCGCAATATTGGCAATATGGGATAAACTAATTTGGGATAGCATTTTATCAGCCATTCCCATAGGAGGTTCCGGAGCTTCTCCGGGGGCAAAGGGCAAATTCACAAGTTCGACAACATCGCCGCGATCATTATTAAATCCTACAGCTGTTTTCACAAGGGTTGCTAACTGATCCATTTGCTCCTTGGGACGTGCTTGATATTTGCCGTCTTGGCCATAAGTGCCGTCCACTAGTACTGCTACGGACAAACGTTTAACTGTGCCGGATTCTTTAATTTGTGTTTTTTGTGTTTTAGAAATTTCGTAATTCGTACTGTCTTCATTACGGCTGTTTTTGCTATTAGAACCTCCTCCAGCAGAAGCGCCAGCTTTGTCTCCTTCAGGCAATGCATTTTGGACAGAGACAGTCCCTCCGTTGCTTTGATCACTGCTGGAGCCATTTTCACCGGTTGTTGAGGTGGAGCGCACAACTTGACCGTCCGGATTAAATTCCTCGGAGCTAATGGTAACTTTGTCAAAATCCATATCCGCATTCACTTCAACCCGTGCTTTACCGGGACCAAGTGTTTTTTCAAGCAATCCCTCAATAGTCTGTGCGAGCTTTTGTTCATGGGCAGAGCGCATTTCTTGATTATTACTTACATCGAAACTGCCGTCCTCATTTTGCCGCGCGAGAAGGCTTCCTTTATCATCCACAATGGTAATTTTTTCAGCCGATAATCCTGAAACAGCGGCAGCTACAAGGTGCTGAATACCAAGGACTTGCCCTTGGGAAAGCCTACCATGATTCATTTTAAGAACAATGGACGCTGACGGTTGCACACGGTCCCGTGAAAATATTTCTTTTTTTGGCATGACAAGGTGTACGCGCGCTGAAGAGACACCTTGAATGGAGCGTATGGACTTACTCAGCTCCCCTTCCATGGCCCGCACATAATTAATATCCATGACAGCGCTGGATGTCCCAAGAAGATCCGTCTTGTCAAATATTTCATAGCCGATGGTACCACTTCCTGGCATACCAGCTTGGGCCAAATCCATACGAATGCGGGCAATCTTATCTTCTGGCACATAAAGCTGTGAACCATCACCCCGTGCTTCCACAGGGATGCCCATGGACTCTAAGCGATCGATAATGCGCCCCGCATCCGCTGATTCCAAATGAGCAAAAAGAAGTGACATAGTAGGTTTTGTGGTTTGAAAAATGAGGTAGGCCAAAAAGGCAAAGGAAACCAAAGCTGTTGCCAGGAGTACAAACAGCTTGGATGCGCCGAGGTTTTGAAGAAAAGCCTTAAGATCGTCCACTTTTAATCATATTTATCTAAAATTTCATAATTCACCTTAGGGGGTAAATAATAAACAAAAGGTTAACAAAAATGAAAAAAGAGGAAAATTTTGCCGATAAAATGCATTTTTATGAAAAAAATGCCGAGATAGAACGGCCAAAGGATTTTATAAAAAATACCCCCTACAGAAATCATCTGAAGGGGGAATATGCACGCTAATGAAGGGGGAATATGCGCGCTAAAGGCTAAACAGCTAGCCTTTCTGTTTTTTAGTCTCGTTTTTTTGAAGGGGAAATTCCACAAGCTCATTTTTCGCATTACGCACATTACTAAAATCAAAGCCTACAAAGTCATCGGGGCTATCAATAACCACTTTTTTAAGGGATGATGTTTTTATAGCTTCCATAAGAGTAGTGAATAGATTATCGCTCCTTTTTTTTGTAAAAGTTAAGCCCTTATCAAGGGTAAATCTTTCTGGAAAATTACCCTGTACATTAAGATATGTGAGACTGTCGTTGCTGTTTATTGCCTTTGACAAAGCATTGAAACCATCGCCGCCAAAATAGGTATCTCTAAGAGTCAAACTTTGTATTTTAGAAACAAGAGGAGCAATAATTTCAGCGCCTTTATCTTTAACAACAGTGACAGCAAAGACTACATGTTTTATGGAATCCTTTGCACTTATAGTATCAACGATACTGCGTAGACCTTCAAAAGAGGAATCATTATCATTCCTATCAAAGCCGAAATGACAATTATAAAATTCAACGGACTCAAGATTTTTTGCTGCACCAATAAAATCAACCATATCTTGGACAACCGTATTGTCCGTGAACTCCCCAGCGACGCTTACTGTCTTTGCTGCAAGGCGATCCGCTAAGCGCTCTCTGAAGGGAAGATTTTTTATATCTTCAGCAGATTTTTTCAAAAAGACATGACGTGTGTGGATGGCTTGATCTATGTCAGCATCAGAGGAAATGCTTTGCGCGGCAAAAACAGATCCTACAAATGCACAAGACATCAAGATTGTTTTTAAAAATATCATAAAATTTTCCTTTAATTATTTATTTTTGCAATATCTCATTAACATGGCGCTCATGATGCGTCAATAAGAAGAGATCGCTTAGTGAGATATATTCTTATAAACACCGTTTATTTCTTGCCGTGGCATGAGGATAAAAGCGGCTATAATACATAGGAGAATAAACAGTGCGAGGTATACAAATTTTCCACCATAAATATAGCTCACAGACTGAAGACCAAGGGCTGTAAATAGCAAAATACCAATATTAATGAATGCTCCAGCTCTTCCTTTGAATTCAGGATGAAGACCAAGAGCTTTGGGGTAGGCAATATTAATAGGAAAAACGAGAACCATGGAAAAAAGGCATATGACGATACTGATATAAAGGGGCGTATCTTTTACAAAAATCCCCATAGCAACCATTATGATCCCCAAAACAAGTGATGCGTAGAGGCTTAATGTGAGACATTTTTGAGGAGTCATATACTTTAAAGCGAACGGACTTCCAAAGCTAGCCAGGGCAAAAGCGGCCGCAACGGCTCCTTGATAATAAGCAAAGTGGGAAAAAGGTACGCCCATATCCTCAATATATAAAATGGAGGACATCCCCACAAATGTCCAATAGCATGCATCCAATAAACACACCGTAAGGGCAAAACGAAGAAATTCCTGTGATTTTAAAAGGGGCATATAGGCCTTTAGAGAAAAACTAATCTGCGTATTTTTTGTCTTTACCATGACTTTTTTAGGGATAAAGAAAGCACAAAAAACGATGTTGATGAGGGCCAAGACAAAAAGAAAGCCAATATTTCCTTTCCATCCAAAGTACGCGTTAATATAATTCCCAAGAAGGGGGGATACAGCCATACCTAAGGTAATAATACCATTGAGTTGTGCAAACATGGCTGTTTGTTTGTGTTTGGGATATTCATCCGAAACAATGACAAACACGAGAACGGCGGACCCTGCCATGCCGATACCCTGAAGAACGCGACCAAGTATAACAAGAGTATAGGTATCAGCCCAAAAACATAACAAACATCCCAAAACAAAAACACAAAGACCGCTTATAATAATCTGTTTTCGCCCAAACCGATCACCAAGAGGTCCCATAAAAAGGGAGCTTATGGCATAAAAGATCCCATTTGCGCTGATCACAAATTGCACGAGAAAAGGGGTAAGTGAGAACTCAGCTTGAAGTGATGGAAAAGACGGCACAAGAATGTCCATTTCCGCTGCAACGAGAAAATCAATCAAAATAATAGTTAGGAAAAGGGGCATGTTTTTAAGTCAATGTGTATCAACAAAAGAATTCATCTTATTTATCTAAATAAAATGGAACTTGACTCTTATCAAGAGATATCTGAAAAATCCAACAGCTAACAAAATTATAGAAAAATTTAAGTATTAAAAATGGCGGAGAGAGAGGGATTCGAACCCTCGATACGGTTTAACCCGTATGACGATTTAGCAAACCGTTGCCTTCAGCCACTCGGCCACCTCTCCAGTCACGTTCAATGTATTGTTTCGATAAATGATTGTCAATGTTTTTTCATGATACTCTTCCAACCAATTTCCCTCTTGCAAGACTTCCAAAAAAACCCTTACATGGAGAAAACAAAAGGGTAGGTGTCTCATGATTGTGATCTTGGGGACGTGTGCGGGAGTTCTTCTCCTTAGTCTTGTGAGTGTGCATCTGTATTGGCGGAGCAAGGTGCGCGGGCTTGGTCATCGTTATGGTGCGGAGATTAATCATTTGTCTCAGTCGTTAAGAGAGGCAGAGCAGCATCAAGATGCGCTCACCCACCAGTTGCAACAACGTGATCAACGTATTGAAAATTACCAGGTTACCGTCAATGAGCTTACAGCAGAAAATGCAAATAGGCAGGCAGAGCTTGGGTTTTTGAGGGATGTTCAAGATCATTTTGATGCGCAGCGAAAGCAACTAGAGGGGCTTTTATCGGAAAATAGTTACTTGAAAGCGACCCTCGAACAGGAACAGATACAAACAAAAGAAAAGATTCAACTACTCTTGCAGGCTGAGGAAAAACTACAGCATCAATTTAAATCCCTGTCATCTGAGATCTTTTCGCAAAGCAATAAAGCTTTCCTCGAAATGGCAGATGCGACTCTGCGTGCATCCATGGATAAATCCCGGGTGGAGATGGTGACGTCGTTGGAAAAAAAGGAACAATCCATTCAGACGCTTGTGGATCCCATTCAAAAAGCATTATCTCAGGTAGATGTGAAAATTCACGCTTTGGAGAAAGAACGTCTCGGCGCTTATGAAAATCTTAAAAGCCAGGTCCATCATTTAATTACGGGGCAAAAGGAATTGCGATTGGAGACAGCAAACCTTGTGAAAGCACTTCGCACACCCCAGGTTCGGGGGAAATGGGGGGAAATGCAGTTGCGCCGCGTGGTGGAAATAGCGGGTATGACCTCCCACTGTGACTTTATCGAGCAATCATCATCAGAAACGGAAAACGGTCGTATTCGTCCGGATATGATTATCCATTTGCCGGGACAAAGTAAAATTGTTGTGGATGCTAAGGCGCCCCTTTTGGCGTACCTCGAAGCCCTTGATATGACAGATGACACACTTCGTCTTCAAAAACTTCAAGAACATGCGCGCCATGTAAAAAATCATATTAAGGCGCTCAGTCAGCGTTCCTACTTTGAGCAATTTGAGCAAAGTCCTGATTTTGTTGTGCTTTTTTTACCTGGGGAAATGTTTTTTAGCGCTGCATTGGAGCAGGATCCAGATCTGCTTGAGATGGGCTTCAAGGATAAGGTGATTTTGGCCACGCCAACGACACTCATTGCACTTTTGCGTGCGGTAGCGTACGGCTGGCGACAAGAGTCCATTACAGAAAATGCAAAAGCCATAAGTAAACTTGGTCAAGA
Organism: Alphaproteobacteria bacterium; assembly: GCA_019745755.1. GTDB lineage: Bacteria > Pseudomonadota > Alphaproteobacteria > Paracaedibacterales > JAKBAR01 > JAKBAR01. The sequence goes on along the minus strand of JAIESS010000136.1, from coordinate 5,872 downwards.
GCTTAGCAAAAGGGTAGGGGATCTCGCAGGGCATATGATTCGCCTTGGTAAAAATATTGGCCATGTGGTGGATGGATATAATCAAACTGTTGGAACACTGGAGCGCCGCGTACTTGTGACGGCACGTAAATTTCGTGATTATGATGGGCATGTGGAGGAGATCGATGATGTGAATCCTTTGGCCCATATACCGCGCCAGATACAATCACTTGAACTCTTGGGTGATTCCAGCAACAATGAAGAACACATTAACAATTATAACGAAGACAATGGTACTCATGATGATCTCTCCAGCGCGCTTATTGACTATGCAACAAAAGATATTGAAGCTGCTTAGTTATATTGGTGTTCTTGCTGTACTTTTTTTAAGTGTGCCACTGTGTGCTGATCCTGATTCTTCAAACGAAAAAAATCCCTTGCCTGTAAAGCATGTGAAAGACGGGGCTAAGGCTGACTCCAAAGAATCCTCTGCTGATCTAAAAGGGAATGAAAACGAAACGTCTTCAAAAGAATCTTCTGGTAAAGAGACATCGTCAAAAGCATCTTCTAGTGCGCCTTCAAAAATGACGCATCAGCAGCCTCTGATTAATATCACGATCTACCGCAATGGTACTGTCCTTGCGACAAAAAAGCTCAAAGCGGATCTTAAGGGAGGGCAGCAAAATGTTGTCTATGACAAGGCGCCGAAAACTCTTGCTCTACCTAGTCTTATCGCAACCCTGGATGCTGATGATGCTCATGTGCAGATTTTGGGACAGCATGTGAATGAAGAATCTCAAAGCCTTATCATTGATGTGTTGAGTTCCTATGAGCAAGTTAAAATACTCACTCTTAATTATCTTTTCTCCGGTATTGATTGGGATATTTTCTATAGTGGTATTTTATCGCCGGATCAAAAGACACTGATTCTAAGCGGGTGGATTGAGGTTACAAACCACTGTGGCTCTACTATTGAGAATGCTCAGATCTTTTTTAATGGGAGCTCCGCCAATATGACAGCGGATGGTCTTACAGTGATTGACCATTCAAAGAGTGATTTTGAGTATTTGTTGCCGCGTGTAATCACTCTTCCTATGGGGAAAAAAATCTATATGAGCTTTATACAGGCTCTTCATATTCCATTGAACCAGGAAAATATTATTAATGTAGGGGGGGATTATTTAGCAGAGCTAAAAGGTGAACTTCAACGCCCTCAAATCCAACGTGTGGTTGAGTTCAAAAATGATAGTAAACTTGGCCTCAATTTTACTCTTCCTTCTGGTAAAATGACGATTTATCAAATGCAAACTAATGGTCTCAATCAGTATTTAGGGACAACACTTTTGACAGAGACCCCAGTGGGTGGGAGTGTCCCTTTACGTATTGGTAGCGATTTTAGGCATCTTGGTATTACCTGTGATTTAGAACAAACGGACTATAAAAAGAATTCAAATAAAAGTAATGAATCAGGCTATAGGCTCATGATTCATAATAAAAATGACACAGGATTCCAAGTCAAGGTTGTCCTTCCTGTGCAGGGGTATGACTGGTCCATGGTGCGCAGTTCCTCCAATTATGAGGTAAGCGGTACAGCTCCTCATCACCAGGAAGTGTATTGGATGATTCCTGATATTACAGCCGGTAGTGATTACGAGATTAAATACAGAATCAAGCTCGATACATTGAAGTAGAGGAGTGGAAAGTCCTATGAATCATCCTTCGTTTTAAAGGCAATATCGACGACGCCATTGGGGATAAACATGTTTGTGAAGTGCTTATACATTTCTTGCTTGTCCTTGCGCTTAGCTTCTGTGAAAAAAATCTCCTTGGTGTAAACGGCCATATCTTCCACAATGCGTTCATGACGGTAGTAGGCTAACGCTGTTTTATTCACTTCAACATGCCCATAACCTTCATAAAAAAGGGATTCTTCCTCTGGGTTGTTCCACACGTTGGCAACGCCTCCGCCTATGAACATAAGATCCCGTTCTCTAGGAGCCATGATGGGGTCATCCCAATCCACGATGTATAATTGATCATGATTCATGAGGACATTTCCGCCGTGAATATCAGAATGGCAGAGTACAAATGTTAAGGGTTCATTTTGAAGCTTCTCGGCCAATACTTCAGCTCGGTCGACCAATCGTTCTATGGCCTTACGATGTTCTCTTATAAAATGCCATAATTTTTTTGAGATATCATCGCCGTTACACTCAGTGTCAAGGTAAGGATAAATGGATCTCACAGTTTCTCGCCATTGGGGTGAGTATGTTTCCCGTCGAAGCTGTTGTTGTATCTCCTCGGGTACGTTTAGGTCGTGAATCTGCCGCATGGTTTTACCAAGGTTTAGCCACTGTTTATGTGATAAAGGACGGGTGAACCCATCTTGCCCCTCCACAAAGGGATAGATGATGAGGGTGAAATTATCTCTCTGAAGGAGCGATTCTCCCCCACATGTTTTGACGGGGGGAATGATCGGGTGAACCTTAGCTTCTTGCAAAAATTGTAAAATAGTGGGGGCGATGTCGTGAGAGTAGCCTCGTTTCAACTTTATAAAATAGGTCGATTGATTGTGTGTTTGTGCTTTATAGACGGCGGCATTCAAATCTGCGCCCAGGGGAAGGTGTGTAAGATGAGATACGTCAATGTCGTAATAGGTTTTTATCCAACGGGTAAGAAGATCATGAGGTGGAGTGTTTTTCATGAAATATGTCTCCAGTATGAGTAGGTTCATTAAACATAGTCTCTCGCTAAAAGATAGCAGTTTTCATTTTAAATCAGTGCCGGGAAGGCAAGCAGTAAACCCGTATGGAGTGTCATGAAAATGCGTGAACATGGTCTTATCTCGAAGCCTAAGCGAGTATTCTATCATGGGGAATAACCCAGCCATCATGAACAGTACAGGATACAATGGTGCCACAGGTATAAGATGTGGCACTTTTTGCTCGAAGTGTCTGTTCAGAAGCACTGTTATTATCCTTCCCAAAAGTATTGAAAGAAAGCTCAATACTGTATTCCCCTCCTCCATAATAACATTCTGTGATAATACACTTCAGGCCTAGTGCATCATCGGCATGCAATTGGATATCTTCAGGGCGAACAGAAAGTGTTATTGGCTGTGGTAAGGAATCATATGTGGATGTTTTCTCTGTTCTTACAGAAAAGATGTAATCGTTGATTTGAACCGTTGCGGTATTATTCTTAACATTAAGAATTGTTGCAAAAAGGCAATTACTTTGCCCAAGAAGTTTTGCAATCGTTGTTGTTCTTGGTTCCTTGTAAATTGTCTCAGGTTCTGCATATTGTTTGATAAGACCATCTTCTAAAATGGCAATGCGGTCCCCAAGGCGCATGGCTTCTCGTCGGTCATGGGTAATATAAATGGAGGTCAGCCCTTTATCCGTATGGAGTTTTTTAATAACGCCCTGTAGCTCATAGCGCCGCAAAGAATCAAGACTTGAAAGGGGTTCATCAAAAATAATGACTTTGGGCTCTTGGATAAGGGTGCGAGCAAGAGCAATGCGTTGAGCCTCACCACCGCTGAGCTCATGGGGGTATTTCGTCTCAAACCCTATCATGGCAATATCTGCAAGAATCTGCTGCACGCGTTGTTTTATAGAAGCATTACCTTTATTTTGAATGCGAAGAGGAAATGCCACATTCTCAAACACTGTCATATGGGGCCATAAAGCATGGTCTTGAAACACAATGCCAATGCCACGTTTTTCTGTTGCTATATGGGTGTTTGGCGATGCGATGGTTACGCCGTCCAAGATGATGGTCCCGTTGTCAATTTTCTCAAATCCCGCCATAAGACGCAAAAGCGTTGTTTTTCCTGATCCGGATGAACCAAGAATGCAGACAAATTCACCCCGCTCAACATCAAGATTAAGGTTGTCAAGAATAGGTCTTTTAGCAAAGGATTTTTTGATATTACGAAGCTGCAGCAGTGTCATGGAAGGATTGGGATGCATGGGATGTACTATTATAGATTTTTGAAGTGCTCTTTTTCGTTAATTGATGCGCCAAAATCCTAAAAAGCACAAGCAAAGATGTGATGAGAATGCAAAGGGCAGCCGTCGCTTTGGTGTCGCCATTTTCCATCATGGAGAGGAGTACAACACCAATGGTCTGGGTCTCGGACGATGGAAGAAGAGCAGAAACGGTGACTTCGTGAATAATCAAAATAAATACCAAAAAGCTACCATTAAAAAGGCTCGGTGAGATAAGAGGGAGGAAAATGCGATGAATCGTTTGATATGTAGCAGCACCGCAACTTTTGGCAGATTCAATGAGGCGTGCGGAGAATTTATCACTTCCGGCGTGGACAATATTAAGATGGAATGCAAAAAACCTGATCACATAGGCAAGAAAGATCATAGAGAGTGTATTATAGAGCGTGTTGAGTTTTAAAAACCCCATCCAGTCAAAGGGTTTAAGGAAGAGGAGAATCAAGCTGATGGCGAGTATACTTCCCGGCATTAAGTACAAGGATTGAAAAAAAATGCGTGCCCTTTTGAAAAAGGGGCGTTTCGTCATAAGGGCGCCGTACTCGAAAATGGCACTTTGAAAAAACAAAAAGATCGCCGTTCCTGTGGCGAGCATGACGCTGTTCCAAATGGCTTGATGAATATTTTTATTATTGAGAATATAGGCATAATTCTCCAAAGAAAAATGAGCGATGGAAAAGCTCAAAACACCCTTTGTTGTGAAGGATGTCATGAGAAGTTTGATCATGGGTAAAATAATGCTGAGGCAAATAATGGTAAGGAGGCCGTAGACAAAAATCTGTGTATGTCTTGAGTCAAAGGTATTTGTACTAAGTTTTTTACTGGTTGTGCGAAACTGCCAAGAAGGTCCGCCAAGGAGCCTTAACATATAGGTTCCGATAAGACCAATGATAAGAAGAAGAACGCAGATGAGGACAATATCTTCAATTTTACTTCCTCCAAATCCTGTGAGCTTGGCATAGATGAGTGTTGTTAGTGTTGTGAACTGTCCTGGAATACCAAGGAGTGCAAAAAATGTAAAGTGACCAAGACATGAGAACCAAATAAGCATGGCGGACTTTACGATGGCAGGCCGTAAAAGAGGCAAAATAATGCGTGTCAGGAGACGTGTGGGGGATACACCATAACTTTTTCCAGCCTCAATAAGGTGAAAGGGGATGCGCTTCAACTGATCCAAAATCATAAAAAAGCAAATGGGGAAGAGATGAATGGACAGCAATAAGATGGTTGCAATCTGTGTGTACATGGGGTTGGGGATACCAAACCAATGATTCATGAGAATGCCGATATCAATCCACGCGATGGCAAGAAATGTGGGAGGGAGAAATAAAATTAAAAAAATTACAAAGGACCATAGGTGAATGCGGTGGGTGTCTGTGAGACCTACGAATAGGGCAAGAATGAGGCCAATGGTGCACGCAATGATGGTTGTTGTAAAGGCAATGCACACACTGTTCATCGTGGCATGTAAGAAAGGCTCGTCACTTAAAAGTGTGCTAATAGCATGCATGGAAAATAATGTGCTTTCAGAAAATGTGACAAGCTTGATAAGGGGGAGAGAAAAAATAAATATCAAAGCCCCAGCAAATAACACAAAAGGATTAAAAATGTTATGTTTTCTCAAAAAATATTTTAGCATTGGGGGCACTTTTTTTATCTCTTTTTTCACATTCATCAAAAAACTTGATAGAGGGGTATTTTTGTTAACATTATGTTAATAAATAGTGGGTTAATCTATTGATGGCGGTTAGTTACACCCGAATATGTCGGGTGCGTGATTGTCCTGGCTTAGGTAACGCGTGATCGAGTGTTATTCTAGGTGCTCTATGAAAAAGTGCAAGCTTAATCATGCTTAAAAATCGCAGTGATTTTTGAGAGCGGGA
>JAIESS010000115.1 GCA_019745755.1 Alphaproteobacteria bacterium | reverse complement strand
AATCCACAAGAAGAGCATATGAGTGCTGAGCTCTTCTTTGAAGATATTTCCGACTTCGAGCCACTCTCCGTCGTCAAGCAAATTCCTGAATTGGATAAGCTTTACAACGCGCGTATTCGCCTCAAAGATCTCATGACAAAGCTTGATGGTAATGACGCCCTTGATGATATGCTTCGTGCCGTTATTACGGATGCTGATAAGCGCACTGCATTTAAGGCTGAGCTCGGCATTGATGGTGATGCTTCTGCGGATACTCCTCTTCTTAATGCCATGATGTCTGACGGCAGACTTGCCAGAGACGAAACACAACAAGCTTACGCAAAGGAACTCGTTACAGAGTTTTTAAAGGAACTTATTGAACAAGGTGATAGCGCAGCAACTGACACAGTCGCCTTTATCAGTCAACGTATGCAGCATCTTGATGATATGATGACAGGGCAGCTCAATGAATTCATGCACGATCCTGATTTCCAACAATTGGAAGGATCCTGGCGCGGCCTTCATTATCTTGTGATGAATACGGAAACAAGCACCCATCTCAAGCTACGCTTTCTCAATATCTCAAAACATGAAATTCTTGAAGATCTTGAAAAGGCTATTGAGTTTGATCAAAGCATGCTCTTTAAAAAGATCTATGAAGAAGAATACGGTACCTTTGGTGGACATCCCTATTCGTGCCTTATCGGTGACTACGAGTTCACGCGTCATCCCATGGATCTTGAGCTTTTGCAAAAAATATCACAAGTTGCAGCAGCAGCCCACGCGCCTTTCATTACAGCTGCTCACGCAAAACTCTTTGATCTTGATACCTTTGAGCATTTGGGCGTTCCACGTGATCTTTCCAAAATTTTTGAAAGCTTAGAGTTGATTAAATGGACATCTTTCCGTGATATGGAAGATTCCCGTTATGTCACATTAACCCTTCCTCACACACTTATTCGTATGCCGTATGGTGCGAATACCATGCCAGCAGAAGGCATTAACTTTGAAGAAGATGTCGCCGGTGCTGATAGCAGCAAATTCTGCTGGACGAACACGGCGTATATTCTGGCTGAACGCATTACCAATGCCTTTGCCCACTACGGTTGGACAGCAGCTATTCGCGGTGTAGAAGGTGGAGGCATTGTTGAAGGTCTACCTGCTTATACGTTTAAAACGACGGACGGTGATATTGCTCTTAAATGCCCAACACAAGTAGCCATTACGGATCGCCGTGAAAAGGAACTCTCCGATCTCGGATTCGTTGCCCTTTGCCACTGTAAAGGAACAGATTATGCCGCCTTCTTCGGTGGTCAAACAGCTCAAAAAGCAAAAGTCTATAATACAGATGATGCGAATGCAAATGCGACGCTTTCATCGCGTCTACCCTATATTCTTGCCGCCTCTCGTTTTGCACACTACATCAAAGTGATCATGCGCGACAAGATTGGTAGCTTCATGACAAAAGACAATGTGGCAAAATACCTCAACACGTGGATTGCAAGCTATGTTCTCCTTAATGATGATGCATCGCAAAATGTCAAAGCACGCTACCCACTACGTGAGGCACGCATCGATGTATTCGATATTCCTGGAAAACCAGGCTCTTATACATCGGTTGTGTACCTAAGGCCACACTTTCAGCTGGAAGAGCTCAGTGTCTCCATTCGTTTGGTGGCAACACTTCCACCCCCTGCGAAATAAACATATAAGACGCAATAGATAAACAAAGGAGAAACATATTATGGCAGCTACAATAGGATCCATGCCTGGATTTGTGACCATTGGCACAGTAGCCCTTGAAATCCCAAAATTAGATGCGAGTGGCAAGCCCACACAAAAGGCTCCCGATTGGATTGTTGAAATTCCTGATCACACAAAGGGCAACATTGATGGTCTTGACACATACTCACAACTTTTTGATTTTCATTATGAATATAGTCGCGAAACATCGGGACATATTGGCAATGAAACTTTTACATCAGCCGCCATTGAGCATAGTGAGGTAGCTTTGCTCATTCCCACAGGAACCTATACAGCTAAGATACGTCAAACTCTCAACACTGGTAAAGTTGTCCCGACCATTACCATTAAACGTCTTGGAAATATGACGGATCTTAAAAAACCATTACAGATTATTACTTATACGGATTGTATCTTTGCACGGGTGGTTCAGGATAAAGATTTTTTTGCTGTATCTTTCCGCTTTATCAAGGTTAAGGAAGAAAATCCTGAATTTAAACAAGATGATGAAGGTAGCGGCGGTCAAAATGTCTGTGAAACTGACTACGCCAAACTAACTGTCGAATAAATATTACACCCTGGATAAAATGCCATGAAGAAATCTTCTTATATTCATGAACCGCAAAAGTGTCCAGGGGCTTTTATTCCTTTGTTTGAACGACTCGTTGATTTTGATATCGACGCTACTCACGAATCTCCTGTTCAAAAGTTTCATGACTTTGATTCCATGACAAAATCCATTGAACGGGAACTTTTTCATATTCTCGGTAGCTTCGTTAAGTTTGAAAAAAAAGATTATATCGCCCTTTCAAAGAATGACGATAATTTTGGTCTCCCTGGAATGTTCGGTGTGCCAGAATTTAGTATGTTTGAAGGAACAAATACCTATAATTGGAAACCCCTTACTCGTTATCTTGAAAAGATCATTGAGCGCTTTGAACCTCGCCTTTCCAATATTACCGTCGTCATCCAAGGTGTAGATAAAAGCAAACAATTCCTTAATATCACCATTACAGCCACTTTGTGCTCACCCCATTTTCAAGAAGAAGTCACTTTTTCAATGGCTCTTAAACCTACTGTATAACTTAGATTCTAGTGAAACCTAGCAACTAACAGGGTTAGTTAAAGTTTACTAGAATCTATAGAAATACATAAGCACAATTCATCCCAAGGCCTTCCTGACGAATAATCATTTAAAAAGGATATATTGTATCCTAATGCCAGCTCACCCGATCAAAAGGGCTATCCAGAGAAAAGCTTGGGATGCGCACTTCGAGCTTTTCCCCCTTCACAGTTTCCATAACATAGTGCCCTTCCATAATGCCGGAGGGTGTGCTAAGAGGTGTTCCGCTTGTATATTCAAAAGATTCGCCTGGATTCAACACAGGTTGTTCTCCTACGACGCCGGGGCCTTTTACCTCTTGAAAACGGCCAAAACCATCAATAATACGCCAGTAGCGACTACGCAACTGCACCATTGTCTTGCCAAGGTTTTCAATTTTTACATGGTACGCCCACAAAAAATGATACTCATCTGGATTGGACTGATTCTCAAGAAAAATAGGATATACGCTGACTTTAATATCGTCAGTCACATGAGTATAGGTCGGGTATTGCGTCACGGATCTTGCCTCACTGGTTTTGCTTCATCCTGCATGCTTACACTTTTTTTATACGTAAACTTTTCATCTGTTGCTATAGTAGTTTTTGAAAATTGATATTTTATTAACAAGCGGACTAAAAAACACCATGGCTGATCAATTCGATGAATTCCTTGACGAAGTACAAAATGATATTAAACATGAAAAATACCGTCTTTTGTGGGAGAAATATGGACGCTATGCGACAACAGCAGCGGTAAGCCTTCTTGCGGCAGCGGCATTATTTGTGGTCTGGCAAAATTATCAAAAGCGTAAGCAAATTGAGCTCTCTGATGCGTTTTTAACAGCCCAATCTTATATTGCTCAAAACAAAATTCCAGAAGCTTTTGCAATTCTTGACACCATGAAAAGCAGCGGTCACGATGCTTATAGCTATTTGAGTCGCCTTCAAAAAGCAGCACTCCTTATTGTAAAAGATGACACTGAGAGTAAACGTGAAGGGGTAGCCATCTATGAATCTATGGCGACAGAACGTGGGCTACCCACCTATGTGCAAGAGTATGCAACCCTACTTCTCGTAAAAGCATCTGTTGATGGAAAGCTCAAAACACCCGAAGAGGCTATTGCTCTTTTGAAGCCATTGCTGGGTGAGAAAAAGCCATGGCACCTCTTCGCGTCAGAACTGACAGGGCAAATTCTTTATAGCCAAGGCAAATACAGGGAAGCTCTTGAGATTTTTGCAGACATCGTAAAACAAGAAAATGTTCCTGAGGGTCTGCGTCTTCGTGCACGCATGATGGTGCAAGTCGCCAACCAAAATGTACGCTTTAAATCCTAGAAACATAATCACTGAAAGACAGAGAAGAAATAAGGCGAAGCATGACAGTAAAATATAAAAAAACAATGATATATAAAGTATATTACGCCCTCCCCCTTTTATTATTGTTGGCGGCCTGTGATTCATTTAGCAAAAAAGATCCCTTGCCCGGCACACGCCATGCTTACCTTGATTTTGGCGGCCTTGCCATTACACCGGATCCATCGCTGAAAGGACAAAAGGCTTCCGTACCAGCGCCACGATCCATAGATACGTTCCCAGGAGCCCTTGTTAATAGTGATGCGTACCACGTGCCCTACGTTGCCCAAATCTCGGAAAACGCCATATGGTCCACATCCATAGGAACAAACAGTGACCCCGAGCACCTTATCTTTGGACACCCTGTAAGTGATGGCAATTTTATTTTTACATCGGATGCCCATGGTAAAATTTCTGCTATTAAGGACAAAGGGAAAGAGGAAAAAGGCGAAGTCATTTGGTCCTTTGATTCTATCCCCGATGATCACAAAGATAATGTTGCTTGTTCCACACTTACTGTTCATGACAGTACACTTTTTGTCGCAACAGCCATTGGTGACGTTGTTGCGCTTGATACAGCGAAGGGTACTCTTAAATGGCGCACGGTAACAGGCGCCCCTATCCGAGTGATGCCTGCAGTAAAAGACGGCCGCGTTTTCATCACAGGCATTGACGGAAAAACCGTTGCCTTAAGCACAGAAAAAGGTGATGTTCTTTGGACACACCAAGGCTTCATCGATATGTCCAGCATTCAAGGTGGCGCGAGCCCTGTCGTAAAAGATGACCTCGTTATCGCATCTTATTCTTCTGGTGAAATCTATGTTCTTAAAGCAGAAAGTGGCGTTCCTCTTTGGTCTGATACGATTACAACCGCACTTCGTAGCGACTCCATCGCAAGCATTCCTCATATCGTCGGCAACCCTATTGTGGAGGGAAATATCCTCTACGTCATCAGCCACGGCGGTCGTATGGCGGCTTTTGATCTCTCCACGGGTCTCACATCCTGGCAACAAGACATCGGCAGTATCCGTTCGCCCTTGCTCATTGGTCAAAACATTTACATCATTGACAACAATAACCGCGTGGTATGCCTTGATAAGGCCACAGGGAAAGTCTATTGGGTGACAGCCCTTCCTCTGTCTAGCGATGACAAACCCCTTCTTTGGACAGCGCCTATTGCCATGAATGATCAATTACTTGTCACCGCATCAAATGGTATGGCTTTATCTTTGAGTCTTGCCGATGGCTCAAAGGGCAAATCTTTTCATCTAAAAGACGGCAGCGTTGCCCAACCTATTGTTGTAAAGGGGCACGTATATATGCTTCTTGAATCTGGACAGTTAGCGAGGTATTAGTAATGGCGGATGCAGCTTTGAAAGAATTCTTTGACACACCTCCTTCTGTGATTGAGGCGATTAAAAATGCGACGGAAGAAACACCCCATGTAACCATTTATACGGATGGTGCCTGCAGCGGCAATCCGGGCCCGGGAGGATGGGGTGTTGTTTTTATGTATGGAGAGATGATCGAGGATCTTTTTGATGGGGATCCTGCTACCACAAATAACCGTATGGAGATGATGGCAGCCATTGCAGCTCTCTCCGCACTCCCAAGGAAGTGCATTGTGGATTTATATACGGATAGCACTTATGTGCGCGATGGCATCAAAACATGGATGCATAACTGGAAGAAAAATGGATGGAAGACGGCAGATAAAAAACCCGTGAAGAACCAGGACCTATGGCAGATTTTGGATACTATTCAACACAACCATACCATTCAGTGGCATTGGGTGAAGGGGCATAGTGGCCACCCTATGAATGACCGCGCCGATGACCTCGCTCGCTCAGCATCGCTACGCCAAGCAATAAAATTTGAGGGCAATCCTCAGTTGTTGTGGTACAAACTATAGATTAAGTGTTTATATTTATTACGATGGATCTGACAAGATACGATAGATGTACATTCTTACCCCCCTACATCCGTTTCAATAAACACATCCAGCTGTTGCCCAATGTAGATTTTTGATGTATCACCGTCAATTTTGTAAATGACATTGACGATGCGGGTATCGACAAATTCTTGGACATCGCCGCTTATTTGTTGTTTGGGGGAGGCATAGGGCTCGATCCGCACAAAGCTAAGGGGGAAATGGATATCCTTGTTGCTTTTGAGAAATGCCGTCGCTTTTGTATTTGTCTTAAAACGCCACGCATCATTTTCATCAATTTGAACGCGTAAATGCAGAGGAACATGATTACCCATAAGAATAATGGCGTTGTTATTGTTGGGATCACCAACAGATTCCCCCACCTTTGTATTGACCTTTAAAATAAGACCATCCGTCGGCGCCTGCACTGTCATTTTATCCAGGGTGATTTTTGCGGCTTTGAGTTCAGCCTCTGCCCGTTGAAAGGCAAATTTTCGCCGCTGCTTTTCCTCAAAGCTAATCGACGTTCCCGATGTAAGGTTCGAGGCTCTATCATGTTGATCTTTTGCTACTAAGAGATCGGCTTGTTTTATGTCTACATCAGCTTTTGCTGAACGCGCGTCCAATTGAAAAAGGGGATCATTTTTCTTAACGACGGACCCCTCTATGACAAAAAGCTCCGCCACAATCCCTTGGAGGAATGTGCCCACACTAATATTTTTACTATTCGCCTCCACAATGCCAATGCCTGAGACATTTTTTGAATAAGGTGACGACGGAGGAAGGGCTAGCTGATTGGGCGGCGGAGCTGATTGATTGCCGTAGGTAAAGGAAAAAAGAATAGCCCCAAGGAGCCCACCTACGCCAAGCATAAGAAGGGGGTTACGCTTCAGCATTTTGATAATCTCTTGTTTATTCGTGTTCGCCGTCATGGCCATTACTTATCCTTTCAATAACACCGTCATTCATATGGGCAATACGATCAGCATACTTAAAAATACGACTGTCATGACTCACAATAATAAAAGTCGTTTTTCGTTTGCGGTTTATAGTGTGCATAAGATCAAGAATTTTAAGACCTGTTTCCTGATCAAGGGCGCTTGTAGGCTCATCACAGATGACGAGGCTAGGATTGTGAACAAGGGCACGAGCGATGGCAACCCGTTGCTGTTGTCCACCGGACAGGAGATTTGGGAATGTATTTACTTTTTCTTGAAGCCCTACTTCCCTTAGAATGTGATAAGCTTTTGTGAGTGCTTGCGGTCTCCCCATGCCATTGATCAAAAGAGGGACGCTGACATTTTCCGCAACCGTTAGTGTTGGGATCAGATTAAAAGATTGAAAAATAAACCCAATGGTTTTGCCGCGAAAGCGCAATAAATCATCTGGATGCATCGTACTAAAATTCTTGTCAAAGACTGTGCAGTCACCAACATCATGACGAAGTATGCCGGCAATAATGGAAATCAGTGTGGTCTTGCCACATCCCGATGGCCCTACAAGCATCATGAATTCTCCTTCATTCACACGAAGATCAATGCCACGAAGGGCATAGGTTGATACGTCCGGCGTGATAAAGGCTTTTTTAATGCCCTTGCACTGCACCACTGTCATAGGAGATGTTTGTGTGCGTTTTGGATCTGCGTTCATATCTACCCTCTAAACACAATGGAGGGATCAACATTGATCACACGGCGAATACCCAAAAGGGCAGAGATCAGTATAATAACGATAACGCCAATCCCAGCAAACAAGAGCAATACTGGCGGCATCAAAAAGGCAAGGACTGTGTCATTGGCTTGTAGACCAAAAAGTGATGTAAGTCCAACGCCAATACCATAACCGATGAGCCCGACAGTGGCCGCTTGGAGAAGGACCATCTTAGCCAGCGTCGTATTACGGAGTCCCATGGCTTTGAGGGCGGCAAAATGCTTAATATTTTCTTGCACAAAATTAAAAAAAGTCTGTCCCGCCACCGCAGCCCCCACAATAAAACCGAGGAGGACAGAGATACCAAAGTTAATAGGGATGCCCGTATTTTTCATCCAATACATCAGGTTTACATTACTAAATTCATCGGCTGTATAAGCATGAAGTCCTGTTGTTTTTTGAATATTTTCACAGAGTTCTTGGTGATTCATACCAGGTTTAGCCTTCACAAGAACATAAGTGAGTTGACGACGGTTAGGCGCAGCATAAGTGAGTGCACGGGAATAGGTTGTAAAAAAACGCGGTTGTAGCACAAAATTACGGGTCGTTTTGACATACCCTACAATGAGTGCACGCTTGTCATTAATCTCAATGACATCCCCCACGGCAAGGGGGCGTGTTTCGGTTTCAGAAACTTTAATACGAAGGAGAGTACGGGCCGCTTCAAAGTCCACCATGACGGTTTCAGCACGCCTTAAATCAGAAAGGTTTCCTTGAATAATTGTGTAGGGTGCCCCAACCAAAGTCGCATCATCAAGACCGTTCAAATCCATGGTTTTTGTTTGACCATCAGGAAGTTTTCCCACCACGAGATTCTTGAATAATGGCGCCGCCCACTCCACACCATTCATGCCGCGAATAATCCCAAGGGTCGTATCCCGCATGGGTTTATGCTCCTCCACAAATTGCACGCCCGGATCCGTGACCCAAATATCAGGAAGAGACACATCACGAATAAAACTGTAGGTGCGACTGAGAAGACCCACAAAAATAGCTGGTTGCTGCGTCATAATGAGTGATGCAAAACTGATCCCCACCACCATGGCGATGTATTTACCGCGATCACCAAAGAGCATTTTAAGTGCAATAAGATACATAAACTCATGAAACGCGTTCGATCAAATGTGGTCCCATCCTAGCAGAAATCTGTATACTAGGCTTGCTTATATTTTTAGGGATATGGGGGCCCCTCACATAAAAATAGAAAACAGATGAAGGAATAGAAATAATTCTTTTATTATTCATAGAATCTGTTTCAGTGTCTGCGGCTGAAAATTATAGCGTGAAGGGCTAAAACAATCGACAAAATCATCCATTTTACCCTCGAAAATCCACATCGTTTGACGTATCTTAATAACACACCAAAGAAAAAATTTAAGATAAATGCGTAAACTCTATCACCATTGGCTGTGCCCCTTTTCCCGCAAGATTCGTCTGTGTCTTTATGAAAAAAAGCTCGATTTTTCCCTTGTATTCGAACCGCTTTGGGAAATGCGACCGGAGTTTTTGCGGCTTAATCCTGAGAATAAAACGCCGGTGCTCATTGATTTAAACGGGACGACGATTGTCTCCAATTACGGCGCAACAGAGTATATTGAGGAGACTTACCCAGAGCTGCCTCTATTTCCTGAAAGTCCAGCAGCGCGCGCTGAAGTGCGTCGTTTGCTTTCTTGGTTTGATGAAAAAATGGCAACGGAGGTCACCCTTCCTCTCGTTCATGAGAAAACTATCAAACGTTATATGGAGGGAAGTCGCGGTCCGGATTCTGCTGCCCTTCGTAATGCCAAGCAAGCAATTCACCACCATCTCGACTACATGGCCTGGCTCATTGATCGTCGCCGCTGGCTTTCAGGGGAAGTTTTTTCCATTGTGGATCTCACCGCAGCTGCCCACCTTTCTTCCTTGGATTATCTCGGTGATGTACCCTGGGAGAATCATGAAATTGTGCGGGATTGGTACGCTTGCCTTAAATCACGCCCAAGTTTTCGTGCCTTGTTGAGTGATCGTTTGCCTGGTATCCCTCCAGCCCCCCATTACAGTCAATTGGATTTTTAAAACAGAAGAACACAAAAAAAGTGCACTTTCTTTTTTGCATTCTTCTGTTAACTGGTCTATATCCTTGATCCTTGGCAATCATTTCTTTGATCGCAGTCCGCCCTTCACTGTCTCCTCGATTTATATTCAATTTCGTTGCATAATAGGGGAATGAACACTTAATAACAGTAATGCAGTGAAAGTCATCGTCCTCGGCGCCGGTCAAGTCGGCTATAGCATAGCACGGTATTTATCATCGGAAGACAATGATGTTTCCGTTATTGATAACTCGCCAGATTTGTTGAAAAAAATTGGGGACTCCATGGATATTCAACCCATTGTAGGTCATGCATCTCATCCCAATGTGTTGGAAGAAGCGGGGGCTGCTCACGCGGACCTTATGATTGCGGTGACAGGGTCCGATGAAGTAAATATTGTGGCCTGCGAGGTCGCAAATGCTCTTTTTAATGTGAAGACAAAGATTGCACGTATACGCTCTCAAAATTATATCAGCCCTTATTTTGCACACCTCTTTAGTCAAAAACATATTGCTATCGACCATATTATTTCTCCAGAGCTTGAAATTGCAAAATCCATTAGCCGCAGCATTCGCGTCATGGGAGCGTTTAACGTGATCTCCCTCATAGAAGATAAAATAAAATGCATTGGCATTCGTTGTACTCAGCGCGCGCCCATTCTTAACACGCCGCTACGCCTACTTCCCACATCTTTTCCCAACCTGCCCATGGCTGTTCTTTGTATTACCCGGGGAGATAAAGTTTTTATTCCCGATGGAGATGATCAAATCCTTGTGGGGGATGAAGTGTATATGCTTGTGGAGGCAGAACATCTACCCGATATTACAGCGGCTTATGGCTTTAGTGATGGCGATGGTCGTCGTATTCTTCTCACAGGAGCTGGGAATATTGGCCTGAGTCTTGCCAAAGAGCTTGAGCAACAACCAGGCATTATATGCAAGGTGATTGAGAGGTCCCCCGTTTATGCAGAACGTGCTGCTCGTGAGCTTCAGTATTCAGAAGTACTGTGTGGCGACGGTTTAAGCTTTGATGTGTTAAAGGAAGCCAATGCTGCCGCCACAGAGACGGCAGTGTGTGTGACGGATGATGACAAGGTGAATGTGCTGGCAGCGCTCCTTGCTAAACGTCAAGGTGCCAAGCGTTCTATGGCACTCCTCAATAATATGAGTTATGCATCCTTTGTTTCGTCCCTTGGAATCGACGCAATTATTAATCCTAAATCCATTACCGTATCAACAATTCTTCAACATATTCGTCAAGGTCGCATTCGTGCCATCTATGCGATTCGTAATGACTTTGCGGAGCTCATTGATGCCGAAGCACGAG
>JAIESS010000068.1 GCA_019745755.1 Alphaproteobacteria bacterium | reverse complement strand
TGGGCATGAAACGGACTTCACGCTTCTCGATTTTGTCGCAGATGTGCGTGCCCCCACCCCCACAGCCGCTGCAGAGCTTGCCACGCCGGTCCTTTCTCAGATTCATACACATCTCCAAGAAATGGGTGTTCGCATGGCTCAAACTATTCAAAAGCACATTCAGCATCAACGGGTGCACCTGATGCGTTTTGAGCAAGCTCTTCGCGATCCACTTAAATATCTCTTCGAAAAACAGCAACGTGTGGACGATTGGGCGGAACGCCTCCATCTTGGCATTCAACGATTCCTTGCTCAACGGCGCTTGCTGTTGGGGGCCATTGATGTTAAGACACCAAAATCTGTAATGGATATGGCACAGCTTAAGCTTAGCCATCTTAGCGCTGGACTTCTTCAAAATTTCAAATATCTCCTTACATCCAAACAAGATAAAATCACAGGACTCAGTCAAGCTCTTGAGACTCTTTCCTTTGAAAAGACATTGAATCGTGGTTTTTGTCTTGTACAGAATAGCAAAGGGCAGGTTATCACATCCATCCACAACGTTCCCTTTAACAAAACAATGAGCTTGCGTTTAAAGGACGGGGCTATCGATGTAAAAGCCATTCCATCAGCGACACAGCAGGGGACATTATTTTAGGGGCATTGAGATGTACAAAAAAAGAGAGGAATGATTTTGTAACAGGGGTTAGCCTTTTTTAATTATTCAGGCTATATATTCATACGGCCACCTAAAAAGAATTCCTTATGCGTTTCATATAATGGAATTTGGTCTTGAAAAGACCTACACATAAACTTATAGATACATGAAGACCCCCACATGCGGATAGGCACATGACACAGATTGCTAGTAAAACATCGCTTCCTGAAGGATTTATGTATATCCGCGATATTCACCCGGACATCCGCTTGTCGAATCGCTATCACAGCCATGATAATTTTATGGGACGCCCTTTCCCATTCTACGCCAACAATGTCCTTATTATTTCAAATGAAGCTGCTGAATCTCTTCGAAAAATCCAAGACATTGTGGCAAAAGATGGACTTGATCTTGTTTTTTATGATGGGTATCGCCCCCAATCCACTGTGAACGCCTTTGTAACATGGGCAAACGATCCAACAGAGCAATCCATGAAAAGCGCGTACTATGCCCGCGTTAACAAGGCCGATGCCTTTGAACTTGGCTATATTGCACGCAGATCAGGGCACACTCGCGGCAGCACTGTGGATCTGACTCTTATTGAAAAAGGCAAGTACATCATACCCACTCAAAAAATCCCACGTACCCTTGAAGATGGTTTTGAGTTTATGTATCTCGATGATAATACAGTCGATACCTTTACCCATGTTGATTTATTTGATGACGCATCCCACCACGGAACAGCACTTATTCCAGAGGCCTTTCAAAAGTGGCGCAATTATTTAAGAGATGTTATGGTGGCAAATGGTTTCAAACCCTATAGCAAGGAATGGTGGCATTATTCTCTTGAAAATGAGCCTTATCCCGATACTTATTTTGATTTTCCTGTGAGAGATTATACACAAAACTAATGTTATTAACCTGATGTTAAGAATAGACTCTCACAATAGAATCATTGATAGTACGACATAAAATATTGAGAATTAAAATGTTGAAAAAAATATTTTTTGTATTAAGTTTTCTGATCGTACTAATGAAGAGTTCCTTTGCAAGCGGTACCATAGTGGAGGAATATGACATTCGCCCTGAGGTTTATGAACAAACGTTTAATGAGCCAGAGTTTAATCGAGATTTCATTCATATTAAAAAGTATTCGCCCGAGAATACTACGATCAAGAAATCAACTTCTATTTTGTTTCTCCATGGAGGGCCAGGGCTGCAGGATGAAGGGCAATTTGCCATGTTTATTTCTTCTTTTACGGAAAAAGGCTACACTGTTTATGTACCAGAAATTATAGGAAGCAGTTTTTATAATACAGATGGCATGGATGCAAACGAATATGAAAAACCACATCAAAAAGATATCCAGCACGTAATAAATCATATTCAAGAAATAACCCCTGGCAAGCTTTTTGCCATATCACATAGTCTTGGATGTCATCAGCTTTTTAATTTTCTTTTACTTAACACACATAGTTTTGACGCTGTTTCAGCTATTGCAGGAGCATGGGATGCGGGCGCAAATAGATATTCTGCAATGAAAAAAATCAATCAAACACCTGAGGGGCTTTGGAACGTTATGCATTCTCGAAGATCTTTTTTGGGAGAGTATGCTATAAAAACAGAAGACCAAAAAAATATAACTGAAACCTATAATCCCATTGTATCAGAAGATTTAAATCAACTCTTTTCTGTTTTTTATCACAGCGACAATATCCCTTTTGATCTTCCTATTCAATTCATTCATGCAAAAGACGATTCAGCCGTAGCTTTTAGCTTATCTGTTGATATGTTTGAAGCACTAAGGAGTCAAGACAAACCGGTGTCAGCTTATTTTATTTCAAGTGGTGGGCATGGCTTTATCAAAAATCCTATTGCTACGGATACAACTCAACAAGATCTTTATCCAAAGCAACGTTTAGAGATTGCGTCGAGAATTTTAACATTTTTTGACAATTCCAAAAAAGAAACAGGGAAAATTTACTTTGATGGGATGCCCGAAACTATTGAAAATCTTAAAGCAAATGACTATAAAGATGTAAGAATAGACCATGCACTTTTTCTGGCTACACAGAAGAGCGCTAAATAACATCACGGACTATGACCTCTTTTTCCATCGCCAATAAATCTTATAATCCACCAATTTTTAATAACGTAAGCGGCCCTGTCCTCGTCACGGGGGCGGCTGGCTTCATTGGATTTCATGCCGCAAAAGCCCTCCTTGATCTTGGCTTTGAGGTCATTGGGGTTGACAATATGAACCCCTATTATGATGTTCAGATCAAAAACGATCGGACAAAAATTCTTGAAGCTTATAGTGGTTATACATTATATCGGGAGGATATCAGTCATATTGATGGCATGAAGGCTATTTTTGAAAAGCATCCAGTGACATCGATCATCCACCTCGCGGCTCAGGCCGGCGTGCGCTATTCACTTACCCATCCATTTTCCTATCTTAAAAGCAATATTGACGGTTTCCTCACATTGCTTGAATGTGCTCGGCATCAAAAAAATTTCAAGCATATGGTCTACGCCAGCTCGTCTTCTGTTTATGGTATGAATACGCGCATGCCCTTTACTGAAGAAGATCCTGTTGAGCTGCCCATGTCGCTTTATGCCGCGACAAAACGGGCCAATGAGCTTATGGCTCAAAGCTATGCTCATCTCTATAAAATTCCCCTGACAGGGCTTCGTTTTTTCACCGTTTATGGCCCATGGGGACGGCCCGATATGGCAGCCTTTAAATTTGTGAAAGCTATTCATGAGGGGACGCCTATTGATGTATATAATCATGGCAATATGGCTCGGGATTATACCTTCGTTGGCGATACTGTTATGGGGATTTTGGGTGCTTTGAACACACCAGCAAATCCTGATGCAGCGTCATCCCAAAAGACATCCTCCCAAGGGAAACATCCTGTCTTTAACCTCGGCAACAATCGCCTTGAGACGCTCTCCTATTTCATCGAAGTCCTTGAAAAACATATGGGTAAGTCCGCCATCAAAAATATGCTTCCCATGCAGCCGGGTGATGTTCCCCAAACAGCCGCAGATATTACCCGCGCGCAAAAAGCTTTCGATTATGCACCAACCACATCCATTAACGACGGCCTAAGGCTTTTTGTGGAGTGGTATAAGGATTATTATGGTGTAGAGAGTCCGAAAAGAGTATATTCTCTTTGAACACAAGAGATACGATGCGGGTGTAGCTCAATGGTAGAGCGGAAGCTTCCCAAGCTTTATACGGGGGTTCGATTCCCCTCACCCGCTCCATTTTTGTGATGAGTTTATAGTTAATTACACCTTACTCTGAATCAATGTCACAGTCTCCTCAACGCCATAGACCGCAATGAAAGAACCAAAACGCGGTCCTTCCTTTTGCCCCAAGAGTACCTCATACAGGGTACCAAACCAAGCGCGTAATTCCGCAAACGCATGACGCTTACCCACCTCAAACACGATGGCTTGGAGAGCCGACTCATCCGCATCTTTATCAGCTTTTTGAAGCTCAGCACAAAGATCATTCAATGCTGATCGCTCCATGTCCGTGGGGGCCCTGTAATGTTTATGAGGAGCAATAAAATCATGATAATACTTCACAGCATACTGGATAAGCTTATCCAGATAAGGATGACTCTCCTTTGATACACCCTTCACATGCTTACTCACAAAGCCCCATAAAATGCTTGGATCCTCACAATTCACAACAGAGGCAAGGTTGAGAAGGATATTGAAACTGAGGGGAACATGAATGTCCGGAAGATGCCCCTGATGAATGTGATAGATGGGGTTATCAAGCTGGATCTGTGCATCTTGCTCCCCATATTTTGTGAACTGAGTCAAATACTCATCCACATTTTTCGGAATCACATCAAAATACAAACGCTTGGCCTTGTGCGGCGACTGGAACATGTAATAGGCAAGGCTTTCCTCAGGCGCATAAGCCAGCCACTCATCAATGGTAAGACCATTCCCTTTGGACTTGGATATTTTTTGCCCCTGTTCATCAAGAAATAGCTCATAAATAAGGTTTGAGGCTGGTTTTCCACCCAAAATACGACAGATTTGACTGGAAAGTTTCACCGTATCAATGTGATCCTTTCCACTCATTTCATAATCCACGTCAAAGGCACGCCAACGGGCAGCAAAGTCCACTTTCCATTGTAATTTACAATGACCACCCGTCACAGGGACTTCAACATATTTACCGGAATCGGGATCAGGATACGTCACGGTCCCAGCCTTCGCATCGCGGTGGATAATGGGGACTTGAAGGACTGCGCCAGTGCGCGGGCACAAAGGAAGGAATGGGCTATAGGTCGCCTGACGCTCCGCACGAAGGCTCGGTAGCATCACATCCATAATGGCATCATAGTGAGTCAGCACAAGCATGAGCACTTCATCAAAGCGTCCACTTGTGTACCAATCCGTGGCACTTTGAAACTCGTACTCAAAACCAAAAGAATCCAGAAATCGACGTAACATGGCATTATTATGATGGCCAAGGCTCTCATATTCCCCAAAAGGATCGGGAACCTTTGTGAGAGGAAGATTCATGTGCTTGTGCAGCATGTCTTGATTGGGCAGATTATCCGGCACTTTACGAAAGCCATCCATATCATCAGAAAAGGCAAACAGACGGGAGGGTATATCGGATATTTTCGAAAATGCATGACGGACCATACTCGTGCGTAAAACTTCCCCGAATGTGCCAATATGAGGCAAACCCGAGGGACTGTACCCCGTCTCAAACAACACATGCCCCTTAGAAGGCGTATGTCCGGCCATCTGCTCCACTATCTTCTTTGCCTCAACAAACGGCCATGCCTTCGAGTTTTGATAATCTATCATTTCATCTATCATTCATACGTTATGTGTGCGGCCATTATAGCGCCTTTTTAGAATATATGAAGGAGAAAGAGGGATGCGGGAAAGGGATATTTACCAAAAGTTAAGTTAGGTGTTATTTTGATTTCATATCGAATAAATTAAAAGGCGATAATGTTGTGATCTACACAATACGTATCATTCTTTCTTTAATGGTTTGCTGCATCTCAAACCTATCGGCAATGGATTCTCCTTCAGAGACTCAACAAAGCCAGCAAAGAATAGAAGCTTTGACCAGCCACATTGCACGTGTCAAAAAGTATATTGAAGGTCTTGAAAATTCTGGCATAGCGCCGCAACTTGTTTTTGGTGTGAATGCAGGTGAAGAAGGTGTGGATCGATTTGACAAATCATGGATTTTTGTAGATCTTGATCAGCCAAAGGCTAATAATCGTGCTCTTGCACTGAGTTTTAATAGTGTTGATGAACTTGTGGCGCTCGCCAAAAATTTCCCAAATACATTTCACACTATTGCCTTCGATGCAGAAGTCCCAACGTATCTCAAGAGGTTTGGCTTGCATCATCTCAAGGCGATTCATGGTGCCCTTAAAATGGGAGGATCCTTTTGGCTGCCTTGGCAATATTGTATGGAAGCGGATTATCAAAATTCTGATAAATGGTCAGGTATGACAGCTGAAAAGGTTATCAATGATTTTGTAGAAATATCCCACCTAATGGATCACCACGACCTCTTGGACCCTGTTCTGAGGCTCCCTAAAATTAATGGCACATGGGATATTAATGAAAACACCGCCCCCGTGCAGAAAAAGATTGTCGATGAAATCCGCAATAAAAATCAGATACCTCTCTTGGAAAAAATCTTTGGGTATGGAAATGTAGACATTTTGACTAAGCGCAGACTTCCATTCCCTGAAAATGAAGGGCGATTAAGCAACCCACCCTATGTGAGCGTATTTGTCGGGAAAAAGGTATCTCCAACGGAGAATATTACTATTCCTGCCATACAGCCCGTAATACCTGAGATGTCATTTGAGAATGCTCCAAGGCAAACTCTCCCAGAACAAATACAGCATTTGCGGGCTGATAGCTCAACATCTCTTGTTGTGGTCGTTGATGTGAACGAAAAACCAGAGCGCTTCAATAATACATGGATTCAAGTTGATAGAAATCGTACTTCCACGAATTCTCACGTACTTAAGAGTTCTTTGTCCTTAGAGGATCTAAAAGTGCTCGCAGAACAGTGTCCAAATAAATTCCAAACCATTGTGTTTGATGTGGAAACACCATCGCTATTCATTAAAGAATGGTCACCTGAACATTTCAGTTTATTACACCAAACCATAAAACCAAGCGGCACATTGGTTCTTCCCATCCATTATGACTGGGCAATGCCTCAGGGACATATCGATCAATCTTTGGCTGAATTTGAAAATGAGCTTAGTCAAAAACTCAACTTAGACAAAATGGATAGGCTTATCTTTGAAGGAATTCCTATTCCCCAAATTTTTAAATCGCAGTATGGAAAGAATGATGATATCGAGCATATTATGGGGCAACTGATTCTTGTCAGAGCACTTTCTGACGACGTGTATACTGAGGGAAAATTAACGGAGTTTAATATTAAAAGAATAAATAGTGGGCTCACTTATTTCTTTAATGCAGGATATACAAAAATAAAACTTTCTTTAGATGATTCTCTGATAAACGTTATTAATGCAAATCTTCATGATTTTCTTTACAAGAAGGAGGATTTAGGTATGAAAAATGCTATAGAAGATCACCTTCTAACGCATGAACGTCATGCATTTAAAAAGCATTTCCTGAAAAAAAGACTTATTCCACACACCGTCTCATTCCTTGAAAATATTTTTGGAAAGGGACAGATTTTTGTAGGCTTTGATAAAAAAATGCCCTTCGAGGATATACGATCTCAGATGGATTATGTCATTTTTACAGCAACAAAGGAGAAATAAATACCCAAGATCTTTCATATTGAGATGGTTTTTTTAAATACTATTAAAATATACAAGAACGTTGATAATCTCATGGCCCTTTAAAAAATCTGTATTCAAAAATCCTATGGCTTACAGCACGATAAAGCTCTGGAACATTCTTATAATATCAAGGATTTTTAAATTTTGGCATAGGATACTTTACCCTCCTATAAGACCAAGGGCTTTTTGAGCTTTAAGAACCGCTGCAGTGATGGGTTCATCATAAGCTTCAGGATCACGAAGAACATACCCCCTGCCCCATACGGTTTGAATATAATCATCGTTCTCAAGGGCATCGGACAATTTACGACGTAGCTTACAAATAAATACGTCAATAATTTTGAGTTCTGGCTCGTCCATACCACCATACAAGTGGTTCAAGAACATTTCCTTTGTTAACGTATTTCCTTTACGCAAGGAAAGTAGCTCGAGAATAGCATATTCTTTGCCTGTTAAGTGAAGTGTGTTGCCATCGACACTGGCAGTACGGCTTTGAAGATTCACAAGGAGGCGCCCTGTTCGAATCATGGATTCCGAATGACCGCGTGATCTGCGTACAATGGCATGCAGACGAGCTAAAAGCTCAACACGATTAAACGGTTTGGTCAAATAATCGTCGGCACCAAAACCAAGCCCCTTAACCTTATCATCAATCTCAGACAATCCTGATAAAATTAATATAGGAGTACGAATATTGGAAGCACGCAGGCGTTTGAGAACCTCATAGCCATTCATATCAGGCAGGACTAAATCAAGAATGATGGCATCGTATTCGTAGATTTTACCAATCTCAAGACCATCCTCGCCGAGATCGGTAATATCAATGACAAAACCCTCTGATTTCAAGGTTGTTTCTAGGATCCTTGCCGTCGCTGAATCATCTTCAATAAGCAGAATACGCATGGCCATTTTTTCCGTTGTTAACACTGTTTAATTTTATGCTAACAAAAAATTTTAGATAAACCCAAATAAATATTTATTTTTCTTTTCTTAAAAATTAACCATTTCTTTACTTTTTGATGCGTCCCTCACACAATAGTCATTAAGAGCATCATAAGAACATCTCGATGGTTATAGTGCATGACATTATCCTCCCCCTTACACCATCTTATACGAACGTTTGAGACCATCGCACCGTATACTATCACTGGTAAAATTACGGATATTCAAGGCATGTCGGTGATGGGATCTGGCGATCATCAAGACATTTGTATTGGATCGTCAGTCACCATTGCAAAGAATAATGACACCTATCATGGCGAAGTCATTGCCCTCAAAAAAAATAGGGCAGTCATTCTTCTTGCACGATCCGTCATGGGGCTGAGTGTTGGAGATCTTATTATCTACGCACGCACCCCCCTCATGATTGCGCCAAACCTCGAATGGAAGGGGCGTGTCATTAATAGCCTAGGGGAACCTTTGGATGACAAAGGTTCCCTGCCCCTTGGCAGTGAGCATGTTGCAACAAAGCGCCCCCCTCTCCCCGCACCTAAACGCCTTAAATTAATGACACCTCTTGATCTTGGAATTAGATCCCTCAATGCTTTCACAACAGCCTGCAAAGGACAGCGTCTTGGTATTTTTGCTGGATCTGGCGTAGGAAAATCCGTACTTCTCTCCATGTTAGCCCGCTATACGAATTGTGATGTGTGTGTCATTGGGCTTATTGGAGAGCGTGGCCGTGAAGTCCGTGAATTTATTGAAGATACCCTTGGAGCAGAAGGGCTTCAAAAAAGTGTTATGGTCCTCGCCACATCCGATGAGCCCCCGCTTGCTCGTCGTCAAGCAGCCTATACAACACTTACCATTGCAGAATATTTTAGAGACCTCGGTTTAAGCGTCTTATGCATTATTGACAGTGTGACCCGTTTTGCCATGGCTCAGAGAGAGATTGGCCTGTCTGCAGGAGAACCGCCCACAACAAAAGGCTACCCCCCGAGCACATTTTTTGAGCTCGCACAGCTGTGTGAGCGCGCAGGGCCTGGTTTAGAAACAGATACAGACACTGTCATGGGCGGCGGCACTATCACAGGACTGTTCAGTGTCCTTGTTGATGGTGATGATCATAATGAACCCATTGCTGACGCTGTGCGAGGTCTTCTTGATGGGCATATTGTCTTAGATAGATCCCTTGCAGAGCGTGGTCTTTACCCTGCTGTAAATGTTCTTAAAAGCATTTCAAGACTCGCCAGCACAGCTCAAACGAAGCATCAAAAAGATCTCGTCCTGGCAGCTAAAAAAATTCTTGCCACCTATGATGATATGGCAGAACTCATTCGTCTCGGTGCCTACACACAAGGAAGCAATCCTGATGTTGATGAGGCCATTCGCCTCTACCCAGCTTTTACAACATTTTTCTCTCAAAAGCCCCACGAACACACATCTCTCAGTAATACGTTTGCTCAATTAGAATTGATTCTAGAGGGATAGATGGAAACTGTTTTTTGGATTTCTTCATAAAATATTAACTTTTTTATACCTACAATAAATTATAATAACGGGTATAGAAAAGAATAAATCCATGCACTACATTTTTAAAAACGTCATTATTGGCACACTTTTAACAACGGTTTTTTCTTATGGAGAAGGCAATACAAAGGCTGCAACAGGAGAGTCAACTGTACTTCTACCTATCACCAAAGAGATTACTAAAGCTATCGATACTGCAAAAAATGCCCAAGATGCATGGGATAAACTGTGTGGGAAAAAACTTCTTAAAGGCGGCATTTTACGGAGTCCAAACGCAATGAAACTTGCCAAAGAGCAGCAATATTTTGCAACAATGGTCGCGGGTGTTTGTCACAACTATCCTGGATTTGACTCAAGTACCATTGCCAAAATCGTTAAAGAGAAACTATGGGGAAAAGAAAGAGCAGAGTACTCCTTTGAGTGGCTTATGGATGCATCAATTAATGCAACAACGGTTGAGTTCAAACGCCGCGAGAAAGATGGCACGTGGCACATCATCAGAGACAAGGGTGGTGTTGTAAGAACTGTAGAAGAGGAACTTATTCATTATGCTGAATTTCCCATGATGACCAACATAAAGTATCCTTTATGTACAGTCAAAAAAAAGGGAAATTTGCCACTTAACATGAAAAATCTTGAATTGCATGCTATCTGTGGGAGTAATGAACAAGTTGCAACAATTAAAAACCCTCCCCCTCGTCCGACAAAGGGATCCCCTGTCGAATATACGAGCAATATACAGTCTTCTCTGAAAGACCTTGAGGATCCTCGGAAAAGCAAACAAGATGATTGGCACTCTGGGCGAAATTATGCCGAGGAGGCCTTACGTGATCTCGACACATCCTTTGACAATGATGATACTCTACCACACATCAACATTCCACAACCAGAAAGCCCAAAAAAAGGAAAAGACTCAAAGGAAAGCTTGCTTCAAGGAGCCAAAAATCTCTCCAGTGCCATGAATTCCATGACTAGAGATCTTAAAAAATCACAGCAAAGCACATCGCACCAAAATACATCAGAAGATCCTATTGCCCTTGCTGAGAAAGAACTAGAGAGAGCCAAAGCTAATTATAGCAATCATCCATCGCTTGCTACTAAAAAAGCCCAAAGTGCGGCGGTTGCTGCGTTGGCAAAAGCAAAGGCCTCTCAATATTAATGTGACTAGAACTCAGGCGCAATAGTCCTAGGACTGTGGGAAATTTTGTCAAATGCCTTAAGCGGGC
>JAIESS010000054.1 GCA_019745755.1 Alphaproteobacteria bacterium | reverse complement strand
ATGCTTTCCGAGATGCGTTTAAACATGGGTCGTATTGATGATATTTTAGAAGAGCACAATAATCTGAATAAGGGTATTGCGGCACTGGAGCGTGGCCTTGTGACATTGGCGGAAGAATCTGGGCTTAAGCGCGATGCTTTCTTAAAACAATTTCATGGCCAAATCATTAACGCGGCATGGCTTGATAAAGTCAAAATGCTTAAGGATAAAAAATGGGAAAATTTCCTAGCCCTTCACACAACGGCTATTGAAGAACTCATTGCTGAGATGGATGCGGTTACAAAAAAAATTGAGCTTCCCTTCCAAGAGCTACGTACGATTGTGAATACAGTGCAACGCGGTGAGCGTGAATCTTCCCGTGCGAAAAAGGAAATGATTGAGGCAAACCTTCGTCTTGTGATTTCCATTGCCAAAAAATATACGAACCGCGGTCTTCAGTTCCTTGACCTTATTCAAGAAGGAAACATCGGTTTGATGAAGGCCGTGGACAAGTTTGAATACCGTCGCGGTTATAAATTCTCGACCTATGCCACATGGTGGATTCGTCAGGCCATCACCCGTTCCATCGCGGATCAGGCGCGCACCATTCGTATCCCGGTCCACATGATTGAGACTATTAACAAACTGGTGCGCACCTCCCGCCAAATCATGCATGAAATTGGTCGCGAGCCCACACCGGAAGAGCTTGCGGAAAAGCTTATGATGCCCTTGGATAAAGTGCGTAAAGTGCTTAAAATTGCTAAGGAGCCCATTTCTCTCGAGACACCCATCGGTGATGAGGAAGACAGCCACCTCGGTGATTTTATTGAGGATAAAAATGCAGTTCTTCCGGTGGAGGCGGCTATTCACGCGAACCTGCGCGAGACAACAACACGTGTTCTCTCCAGCCTAACACCGCGTGAGGAACGTGTTCTTCGTATGCGTTTTGGTATTGGTATGAATACGGATCACACACTTGAAGAAGTTGGTCAACAGTTTGCCGTGACCCGTGAACGTATCCGCCAGATCGAAGCTAAGGCGCTTCGTAAACTGAAACACCCAAGCCGCTCCCGTAAGCTACGTAGCTTCTTGGATACATAAAGAATTTTTTTAGCTACGTAAGTGTAGTTTTCAATTCGTTAGGATGCAGGGGGAGTGTGAGCTCCCCTTTTAGTCTTTAATAATGGAACAGTTAGTTTTTCTAATTCTTTTGATAATAAAAGAAAAATCCTCCTCTCTTTCTAACGATTATCCCTATGAAGGCAAGAATTCACTGCCATTGTCATCAACCTAGCATTTCCTCGTTAAATTTCGTATAGTGGAGCAAATTTAAAGCATACAGGTAAGGAATATTATGGCTGGTTCATTGAATAAAGTTATGCTCATTGGGAATTTGGGGAAGGATCCTGAGATCAGGCACGCCCCGGATGGGACAAAGATTGTGAATCTGACCGTTGCCACCAATGAATCATGGCGTGATAAACAAACCGGCGAGCGCAAGGATAAAACGGAGTGGCACCGCGTTGTTGTCTTTAATGACAAGCTTGGTGATGTGTGTGAGAAGTACCTTAAAAAGGGCAGCAAGCTTTACCTCGAAGGACAACTCCAAACGCGTAAATGGACAGATAACACGGGTGTAGATAAATACACAACAGAAGTCGTGCTTCAGCGGTTTCGCGGCGAAATGACACTTCTTGATGCCAAAAGCGGTGGTGGAAGCGAGTTTGGTCATAGTGGTGCCGATCAAGCCTTCCCATCAAGCTCATCGGCTGGCCCTGTTGATTTTGATGATGAAATTCCCTTCTAAACAAGGGCATTCCATCGCACTGCATCCCATTACTTATCATCGTTTTTAGGTCTTTTTGCATATGACAACAAATCTTGCTTCCCGTGATATTAAGTCTGTCGCTATCGAAGAGGAGATGAAAAAATCCTACCTCGACTACGCCATGTCCGTCATTGTATCGCGCGCTCTTCCAGATGTACGTGATGGCTTGAAACCAGTGCACAGGCGTATCCTTTATGCCATGAAGGAAGCTGGAAACGATTATAATCGACCCTACCGTAAGTCAGCGCGTCCCGTTGCGGACGTTATGGGTAAGTATCACCCTCATGGTGACTCGCCTATTTATGATGCTATGGTCCGTATGGCGCAGCCCTTTTCCATGCGCGATATGCTTGTGGACGGTCAAGGAAACTTTGGTTCCGTAGACGGCGACCCCCCTGCGGCGATGCGTTATACGGAAGCGCGCCTGACCAAGCAAGCGCACTTTCTTCTTGATGATATTGATAAGGAAACCGTCGAGTTTCAGCCCAACTACGACGAATCCTTGACGGAGCCCATGGTTCTTCCTGCGCGATTTCCCAACATTCTTATTAACGGTGCCAACGGTATTGCTGTTGGTATGGCAACGTCTATTCCAACCCATAACCTTGGTGAAATTATTGATGCGTGTTGCGCTCTTGTGGATAATCCAGAGCTAGGGCTTGAGGATTTGATTCGCTATGTCCCAGGACCTGATTTCCCAACAGGGAGCCTTATTTTGGGACGAAAAGGTATTCATGATGCCTACAGCACCGGCCGCGGCAGCATTGTTATGCGCGGTAAATCCACCATCGAGTCCTATAAGGATAATCGCGAAGCTATTGTGATTACGGAAATTCCTTACCAGGTGAATAAAGCTCGCCTTGTGGAGCGTATTGCTGATCTTGTGAAGGAAAAAGTTGTTGAAGGTGTGTCGGATCTTCGTGATGAATCCAACCGTGAAGGTATGCGCATCGTTATTGAATTGAAAAAAGACGTCGTGGCGGAGGTGATCCTCAATCTGCTTTATAAGCACACGCCCCTTCAATCGAATTTCAGTGCGAACATGTTGGCCCTTCATCACGGCCGTCCGGAGACCATGAACCTTAAGCAAATGCTGGCGGCATTTCTTGAGTTTCGTGAGGAAGTGATTTACCGTCGTACGCGTTATGAGCTCAGGCAAGCACGTGATAAGGCGCACTTGTTCCTTGGGTTAGCGTTGGCTGTTGCTAATATTGATTTAATTATTTCCCTTATTCGTAAAGCCCCTGATCGCCAAACGGCGAAGGAGCAGCTCATGGCAACGCCCTGGGATGCATCGAGTGTGCGCGGCTTTATCAAGCTTGTGGATTATAAGGATTTGGAGGGGGATGCCCCCGTTTATCATCTCTCCGAAACCCAAGCGAATGGTATCCTTGATCTGCGCCTCCACCGCTTGA
Organism: Alphaproteobacteria bacterium; assembly: GCA_019745755.1. Lineage (GTDB taxonomy): Bacteria > Pseudomonadota > Alphaproteobacteria > Paracaedibacterales > JAKBAR01 > JAKBAR01. Next base: position 7,822 of record JAIESS010000054.1, on the reverse strand, counting down.
CAAATCTGGAGCGTGACAAGATTGCCCAGGAGCTTGAGAACCTCATTAAGGATATTGAGGAGCTTTTGTCCATTCTTGGGTCTCGTGCTAAACTTCTCGGCATTATGAAGGATGAACTTGTCCAGATTAAGGAAATGTTTGCAACGCCACGCCGAAGTGAGATTGTGGACTTTGACGGCGACGTTGATTTTGAGGATCTCATTCAGCGCGAAGACATGGTGGTCACCGTCAGTATGGGCGGCTATATCAAACGCGTCCCATTGGCGACGTATCGCGCGCAAAAACGCGGTGGCAAGGGCCGTTCCGCCATGACGACGAAGGACGAGGATAGTGTCCGCGATGTCTTTGTGGCGAGTACGCACTCCCTTGTACTCTTCTTCTCTACTACTGGAAAAGTGTATCAACTGAAGGTGTATAAGCTTCCCCTCGGTAATCCAACGGCCAAGGGTCGTCCCATGGTAAATTTGTTACCCCTTGGGCAAAATGAAACGATTTCGACCATCCTTGTCCTTCCTGAAGTGGAGGATACAACGAATACGTTCATGATGTTTGTCACCTCCAAGGGTGGCGTGCGTCGTAACCGTGTATCTGACTTTACGCGTATTAATGCGTCTGGGAAAATTGCCATTAAACTCGATCCAGATGAGTCCCTTATTGGCGTCCATATTTGTAAGGACGATCAGGAGGTCATGCTCTATACAAAGCAAGGCAAGGCCATACGTTTTGATGTGAATGATGTGCGTATCTTTGCGGGCCGTGATTCCAACGGTGTGCGTGGTATTCGCCTTGCGAAGGATGATGTCGTTATGGCCATGACTATTGTGACAGGACAAGAGGATGTGAGCATTGCGGAGCGCGTTGCGTATCTCAAGCATGCGTCTAAATTACGTCAAAGTGAGGACGGCCAAGATGATGCAGCTGCGTCGTCGGATGATGAGGATGATAATAATAACGATGACGCTGTTGAGAATGTTATACTGACGGCGGAACGTATTGCGGAACTTGCCGCACGGGAGGAATTTATTCTCACACTCACTGAAAAGGGTTTTGGTAAACGAACATCTGCTTATGAATACCGCACCATTAATCGCGGCGGTAGCGGTATCCGAAATATCCTTGTCACGGCAAAAAATGGTCCCGTTGTGGCGTCGTTCCCCGTGCTTGCGGATGACGATATTATGCTCGTCACGGACCAAGGACAGCTCATTCGTTGCCCCGTCCACGATATCCGTATGACGGGCCGAAATGCCCAGGGCGTCATTGTCTTCCGCATTAGTGCGGATGAAAAGGTCGTCGCCGTCAGCCGCGTCCCTGCTGAGGAAGAGGGCACAATAGATGATAACGTAGCCGAGTCAGAAGAAAATTAATGTTTTACAATAGTGTTTTTTAAGTATTTATTAATGTTTTCATGATTACTATTAATTTGAATAGATATCTTATTGTTCTAAAGAAACATCTATTGAGATTAATAGTAATCATGAAAGGCAATAAAAATTATGATAAAGAAATATATGATCCTTGCAGGACTTGCACTTCTTTGCTCAACGACTCTTTGGGCTGCAGAAAGTGAAGTAAAAAAACACTCAACGCACTCAAAAAAAAAGAAGTCCACAAATAAAGCTCATAAGCATGCAGAAGAAAAACCATCCACTGACCATCACGCTAATCGTGAGAAAATCCCAGGCGGTGGCCATTTCGATATGTCGAAAATAAAGGCGATCGAATTTGATTCTGAGGGTGAGGTAATTCAAGATAAGCCGCCCGCTCATGAGCAAAAAACCCGTAAACGAAGCAGCGGAAAACCTAGTCATGTTGCACATGAAAAAGCCATGGCTCATGCAAAACCACATCACGAAGAAAAAAGTGAATAATATTCACGCATAAAAGGGCAATAATCTGTTGCCCTCTTCGTATGATTTGTTGAGGGATAGTCTGCAATAAAGAACATATTTATCTTGATGAGGCAATGAAGCAATGCTTTGTATGTGTGTGTGACAAAATTCAAAAAATAGCGTAGTATCAAAGAAAATTAATAACTCTCCATAAATCAACGCATTATGCCCCTCACATCTTTTGACATCATTCTCGTCGATGCTAATGATCAGGAAATAGGTGTCGGCGAAAAACTTTTGGTCCACGAGAAAGGTCTCCTCCATCGTGCATTTTCTGTATGCATCCTTCGGGAAGGAAAAACAGGAATAGAACTGCTTATTCAGCAGCGTCATATGGAGAAGTACCATAGTGGTGGTCTTTGGAGTAATACCTGCTGTGGTCATCCTGGTCCGGGTCAAATAACAAAAGAAGCCGCAGAAAAGCGTTTATTTGAGGAAATGGGGATTCAGGCGGAGCTTCAGGAAGTTGGCACATTTACGTACAAAGCTGCCCTTGATAATAGTTTGACGGAGCATGAGCTTGATCATGTATTTGTCGGATATGCGCATGATAATCTTACCATCAATCCTCATCCCGATGAAGTGATGGATTATAAATGGATGGCACTTTGCGAACTTGCCCAAGATATTCAAACGCATCCCAAAGCATACACAGCCTGGCTTCCTCCCGTTGTAGAATTTTTAAAAATGCTTTAGAGGGTGAATTTTAAGAAAGTGCTTCTGACGTGTAGCTTAGCTGATGGGTGAGGGGGGGAAGAATATGTGCTTTAATAAGATTATCCTGGAGGAGGGCATTAAATTCTTTTAAAAAATGCCCCTTGGGATCGGGTTTGGTTTGAATTCCTGCTGTCACATAAATACCCGTATCTGTGAAATGAGAGACACCATTAATTTTTATGGATGCAATAATCATCTTACCAAAGCGAGGGTGATCTTTGATCATCGTGTAGGTTTCCATCAATACATCATATACGCGATGCACATGGGTTGTGTGAGATGCTGCAACTGTAATCGTATGTTCCGTATAATGGCGAGAGCGGTTAATAATATACCCAACCTCCGAAAAAGGGATGGACTGGACGGCGCCATTGCCATGACGAAGAAAAACACTTCGAAGAGAAATTGCCTCTACCGTGCCTGAATGTTGACCGATGGTGACGTATTCCCCAACCTTAATGTTCCCCTCAAAAAGAGTGAGAAAACCTGTGATAATATCCTTGACCATGGTTTGGGCACCAAAGGATATGGCCAAGCTGATGAATGTCAGGGAGTAGATAATTGGTGTCACATCAAAAGCTAGTTCAGAAAGAATCAGTAAAAAACCAATAAAAACAATAATACCCTTAAGTGTAGATCGTATAATGGGAACGATAGTTTTTGTAAAAAGATGAGGCTCTGCCTTAATGCCATCAATTTCTACGTCTTGAAGCTGAGACGTTGCAACAAGATCAATGAGTGCCCAAAGAATACGAATACCTGCAAGAATAAGACAAAGAGATAATCCTGTGAGAATATATTTTTGCGTTTGCGGTGTGCTTAGAATTTTGATGAAATTAAGGCCCCAGGCTTCCAAAGTCAAAATCATGGTGCCGATAAGGAGAAAAAATTGTCCAAGTGGAATGAGAAAATAAGCAGATTGAGCGACGGGAACTGTTTTTGCATAATGCCACGGATGTTTTGGATCAAAAGTGGGTATAGTTTTTGTACTCGCCATCTCATTCCAATTTTTTGACCATTTTTGACCAAGATTGGATAGTTTTTGATTAAGATAGCGCCAAGCTACTACTAGAGTGACAGTGATGAGCATAGCCTGACCAAGGAAAATAACCTTCTGAAGAGAGCCATACACCCACGCCATATAAAATGTTAGTAATAGCAAAATCGCCATAATATGCCATAAACGTGCAATGACCCGTGTAAAATTAATGACAATGCGCATGGATCCTGTGGCATGAGCATCATCGTAACGTAACCACTTTGCCACAGGACGCCTATAATCAATAACAAGGGTTGTCACTACAAGAAAAAGACCAAACCCAACAATGCTTTTCCATGTTTCACAGGTTGCATGATTCACACCAACAACACGAAAAATCTGTTCCAAAATGCTCCCAATGAGTAGAATTTGAACAAATGTCCCTACGAGTCTGAAAAAACGCCTGGCATTACGGTCATTTAAAGGAAGGAGACGCAGAGCTGGTTGAAAAGGCTGTAAAAGAAGTCGGAAATATCGAAGAAGAATGCGGGTAATGAGCATAATACCGATAAGAATATGGACGGATGTTTCGATGGCTGGTTTTTCCAGGGCTGAGGCCATAAAAAGAGCTGCTCCTGCAAAAGCAAGGAGGGGGATAATACCTACGGCAAAAGAAAAAGTAAACCGTGGCCATGAGAGTGATTGAGACATGGGGTGGGTAAGTTGATAGGGGGCTGGTTTAAAGCGCAAAACAGCAAGGCTGATAAAAAACTCAACAATATAGCCTGCCCCAAGAGAGAGAAAAAGAACAATAATAAAATCCAGGCATTTTTCCCGAGTGTCATTATACTTTATGTGCGTAAAACCTTTGATAATATTTTCTGGAAACCGCGCAAGTGTATGTGTTCCTTGGATCAATTGTTGTGCAAAGGTTTCGACGTAAGCAATAAGGGCTGAATTTGTTTGGTGAATAAATGACTCATTATCGCTATTTTTTTGCCCCTCAAGGGTTGCATTCAAATCATTAAGATGTTTGAGATTGTCGATGAATTCTTTGCGCTTTTCTTTGTCTTCCAAAATCTCAATGAGGGCATCTGTTTTTGCAGCATTTACCGTACTTGAGTTCTTTTTTTGATCAGAGGCGTTCTCCGTTTTTTCATTCTCTGGGGATCTTTCAGTAGATGCCACAAGGAGTGGTGACGAAAGAAAGAAAATAAAACAAACGATAATCTTAATGAGCATGTTTATGACAACAACGAAGCTTCTTTATTTTAGCCTATCAAGTTTTGATCTATTTAACCAGAGTGCTTCGTAAGATTGCCCCATAACTCTTCCATATTGTGTGATGATAAGGCTTACTTCAGATACATTTTCACTTTTCAATGCAGCTATTAGGGGAGCGTGTTTTACCGTATCATTTGTGCAATCTTTTTTTATAAAGACGTTCTTATCACAGAAAGACCTCGTGGTATTGATCCTTCTTTCATGCATAGAGATTTCAATAAGAACTTAGAAAATATGCCATACAGCGTAAGTGTATTCCCAACGGTCATCGTTGATGCAGATATTCTTGCTAATCTTTATAATTGGTAAATTAAAAAGGGGCTGACACCTAACATTTTAAATGTTAGGTGTCAGCCCCTAGAATTAAAGACCTTGAAGATCAAGGTGTTCTTCTAAGAAATGATAAAAATTTTCGTTGTTTTTAATTGTGAGAGTAATTGCAATCACATGAATGTTTTTAGCAACTGTTGTGGGAAGTTTTATGCAATCCTTTTCTGTTGTGATGAGAGGAAGGCCTAAAGCACGTTGTTTCGCATAAAGAACATTCATATCTTTTTGCGTGTACGCATAATGATCAGGGAAGGAAATGAATGCACGTACATCAAAACCTTTTTGGATGAGATAAGATTTAAACTTTTCCGGATAACCAATGCCCGCAAAAGCAATGACAGGCTGAGGGGGGAGTGACAATGAGCTTTCAAAAAAACCACTAAAGATAGGTTTATGAAAGGGTTCTAAAAGAGCTCTAAGCTCCTTTGTTTCATGAATAAGAACAATGGCATCGACGTCTTTCATACCCTTTTCCAAAGAAATCCGTAAAGGTCCAGCGGGAAAAATATGACCATTGCCAAAGCCCTGATCACTGTCCACAACAAGAATTTTTAAATCCTTATGAATAGATGGGTTTTGAAGGCCATCATCCATAAGAAGAATGTCAGCGCCAGCCTGAATGGCCATACTTCCAGAGGTATAACGATCACGACCCACCCACGTTGGTGCATGTTTAGCGAGTAAAAGGGGCTCATCCCCCACGTATGTTGGATGGTCCCCAAGATTTACTTTGTGAATGCCACGCACTTGACTACCGTAACCCCTTGATAAAATATGAGGGGTTTTGAAAAACTGATCCTTTAAAATATGAGAAAGAGCCATGACTGTTGGTGTTTTTCCAGAACCACCGAGGGTAAGATTTCCAACACAGATGACTTTTTTCGGAAGAGTCTGTGTCTTGTGGCGACACCTTTCCATCTTGCTGATCCAGGCATAGAGCAAAGAAAAAGGCTCTAATAAGGTAGTGATGAACGATGTTTGTTTAAACCAAAATTTGGGTGTTTTAAGGAGCATGATGACTCTTGTTTGTATTAATAGTGGGCATATTTTTTGACTCAATGGGCCCTAAATGAGGAGTACATAACTGAATAAGTTGTTTCAAATTATTCTTTTGGGACAACACACAATCCTGGAGAGCCTTGCCTTTCTGTACAGTTAATGTTGGATTGTGGAACAAATCGATGATTGTCGTTGCCAATGTATTTTCATTAACAGTTATCGTTAAATCTCCCATAATAGCGCAAATATCCTCAGCATTCACCATATGGGGCCCATGAAGGACACAGCAGCCTGCTTGAGCAGGCTCAATGGGGTTGTGTCCTCCAATACCAGGGATAAGGCTGCCGCAAACGAGTGCAATAGGGGATAGAGCATAGGCAAGACCAAGCTCTCCAAACGTATCCATAAGATAGATACTATGATGATCGCCTGGGAGTTCTCTTTTTAAAAGGTTTCCTTGCTCCGATTGAAAATGACTTCTGCGTGCAAAAACAAAACCATAATCCGTTAAACGCCCTGCAACACTATCACTCCGTTTAGGATGACGTGGCACAAGAAGAAGAAGAGCTTTTGGGCATTGCTCGTATATTTTTTTGAATGCGCGAAGTATGATCTCTTCTTCTCCCGGATGGGTACTTGCCGCAACCCAGGTGGGTCTATGGTGCGTAAGTGCATGAAGCTCATTATAGTGATCTTGATCAAACGTGAGGGGCTTTGCTGCAAATTTAAGATTCGGCATTGTTTCAATACGCGTTTTGATCTGATCCTGATTCGAAGATCTCAGTAGAAAAAAACGTAACCGCTCGGCAATGATTTCAGATTGAGCAAGAATTTTTGTGAATTTACCAAAAAGAGTGCGTGCAATATGTGGTGTGCGTTTCCAGCGTTCAAAACTATGCTTTGTTAGGCGTGCATTGATAAGATAAATCGGAATCTGTTTTTTGTCACATAAAGTCAAAAGATTAGGCCAAATTTCTGATTCTGTAATCACCACAACATCAGGTTTCCAGTGCCGTAAAAACTGATCCATCCAGGAATAAACATCCAAGGGCATATATTGGTGCACAGCATTATCGGGAAGCTTATTTGCAATCACATGGGCCGCTGTTACGGTCCCTGTGGTCACTAAAATTTGGATTCTGGGATAAAGCTGTGCGATATGATGGATTAAGGAGAGAAGTGACACACTCTCGCCAACACTTACACCGTGAAGCCATATGAGTTTACCAGGTTTACGTTTGACCGTGGCTACACCCATGCGTTCACACAGGCGATGAGCTTCCTCTTTGCCGAGTCTTGCACGGCGACCCAGATACAACCTTAAAAAAGGAGAGATAAGAGTGGATATGAATGAGTACGCATGTAAAAACATATCTATGTGATAGACGAATTAGTGCCATTCGTAAAGGATTTAAGGCAGGATTTAAGGTGAGGTAAGCATACAATTAATTTTGCAAGAATTTGTTTTTGTAAAAAGGGGCCACTTAAAGTGGCCTCTAAATGTTTATACTAACTGACGCAACCATGTTTTTGCTGCGTTACTTATTGTTTCATCAGCAAGCGCAACATTGTGAATTTCTTTTTTACGCGACGTGTCTTCTCCGTACATATCATCAAGGGC
>JAIESS010000025.1 GCA_019745755.1 Alphaproteobacteria bacterium | reverse complement strand
CGATAAGTTCTTTTTAAGCAATACCTCTAAACAATGATACCGGTTGGTTACCAAAACTTATTTTTATATACATTTTCTTATTAAACAAACATTGTACTACAATGTTTGTTGGCAAGTGGGTGATGCGGATGGCGGATTCTGTCTTGTTGACGTGCTGCCCTCCAGCCCCTGATGCCCGGTAGGTATCAATACGCAGGTCTTTATCCTCAATGACAATATTAATCGTATCATCAATTTCGGGGTACACCCATACGGAGGCAAAACTGGTATGGCGACGTGCATTGGAGTCAAAAGGCGAAATACGCACTAAACGATGGACGCCAGATTCCGTTTTAAGCCAACCATATGCTTGGTAGCCATTAATTTTAAGAGTCATGGATTTAATGCCCGCTTCTTCACCAGGATTTTCGTCCAATACTTCAATGGTATAACCACGGCTGTCAGCCCAACGGGAGTACATACGCGCCATCATATGGGCCCAGTCTTGAGCCTCTGTTCCGCCTGCTCCCGCATTAATTTCGATAAAGCAAGAGTTGGCGTCGGCCTCCCCAGATAAAAGGGTCTCAAGGCGAGCTCGTGCACAGGACGTAGCAAGAATGGTTAGCGCTTTTTCTCCCTCATTAATACTATCTTGATCCCCCATTTCATCACCGAGCTCAATCAAGCAAATGCTGTCCTCTAGCTGATGTTCTGTGCTCTTGATCTTTTGAATATTTCGAGACAAGGCTTCTTTTTCTTTCATCAGGCCTTGGGCCCGTTTGGCATCATCCCAAAGGGTGGGATCTTCAGCCTCAGCCTCAAGCTCGGCTAATCGTGTTGTTGCTTTGTCCCAGTCAAAGATGCCTCCGAAGCAAACCGATGGATTCTTTAATATCATCGACGAGAGTGATCATTTCTGCGCGCATGAGCGTGTCATTTCCTAAAACATGTTTGTTATATGTATAGGGCTATATAACACCATTTCAGGCTTGTTTTTCAACTGTGTGTTATTAATCAAAATGTTATAGATTGACGCTGCCACATATTTATTCAGGTTTTAACGATTTCCCACATCATGGAGGAGTTTTTTCACATATGATGGGATTTTTCTATTAATTTTATGTGTATAAAAAGTCATCATGCTCAGAAGGTTTTCAGAAAAACGGGCCCTAGTGTTAACGGTTTCTTAAAAAAGTGTGCGTACTCAATAATAGTAAAGATAGTTATTCTTATGGGAGACGTCATCATGTTTTTGAAAATCACTTTATTTCTCCTTGCCACATGTTCGCTTGGGAAGGCTACGCATCACCCTGACAATACCGTTGATGAAAAGTCAGATGAAAAACGGCGTCAGATAATAAGAGAGTATGGGTGTAATCAGAAGAGCATACATAGTGCTATGGCATCGTGTTGTTCTATTGAGCCTAAGTGTTCTTTGGAGACACCGCTGTATAAGCTTGAAGAGAACACACAAAGGGGACTTGATCATAAAACTCCTATGGCTCTGACATTGCCTAGAGAGCGTATGACAAAGCAGAGTCCTCAAGGGGGCATTTACAAAAACTTACAAAAACGACTTGGTCGTCCGGCGGTGATAAAAAGTAACAAAGAAAGACCATCAGACCAATCTAGGCTTGATAATATAAAAACGGTCATGGAACTTTTGGATAAAACACTCTTGGCCATGGAGATTCTAGAGAAGTCGGCTTCAACAGAACCAACTCTCCTTGATATGACAAGATATTTAAGATAAACCTTTCAAGAAAATCCGCTGCGATGGTGGCGGTGGCCCTGCCTTCTTTCTCATCATCACCGAGAGGAGGACGCGGCACAGAGGAAGACATCGCTTTCCCTGCCCCCGCTCTAATTTTCCGGTATGCTACCTCACAAGGGGTTTATACCGAATACGTTTTGGCTCCATGGATTCTGCACCAAGACGACGTTTTTTATCCTCTTCATAGGATTCAAAGTTCCCTTCAAACCACTCCACGTGGCTATCGCCCTCAAAAGCGAGAATATGGGTGGCAACGCGGTCTAAGAAAAAGCGATCATGAGAAATCACGATGGCACAACCAGCGAAATTAATCAGAGCCTCTTCAAGAGAGCGGAGTGTTTCTACATCAAGATCATTCGTTGGTTCGTCAAGGAGGAGCACATTTGCACCGGATTTAAGAATGCAGGCTAGATGCACACGATTACGTTCACCACCGGAGAGAAGGCCGACTTTTTTCTGCTGATCTGCACCCTTAAAGTTGAACCAGGAGCAATATGCTCGGCTGGAGACCTCTTTTTTGCCCAATTGTATCATATCAAGGCCATTAGAGACTTCCTCCCATACAGTTTTGTTTCCATTGAGTGCATCGCGAGACTGATCGACGTAACCAAGGACCACGGACTCACCAATTTTCATCACACCGGTATCCGGTGTATCTTGCCCCGTCATCATGCGGAAAAGGGTTGTCTTACCTGCACCGTTGGGACCAATAACACCCACAATGCCGCCCTTCGGTAATTTAAAGGATAGGTCTTCGATCAAGAACTTATCATCAAAAGCCTTGTTAATATGCTGAGCTTCAATGACATTCTCGCCAAGGCGTTCCCCCGGCGGAATAAAGATCTGGCCATCCCCTTGCCCTTGGTCATAGGCGTTGTTGAGTAATTCCTCGTACGCCGTGACACGGGCCTTACTTTTTGATTGACGAGCCTTGGGTGATTGACGAATCCACTCCAATTCTCGGGCTAATTGTTTTTGACGGGATTGTTCTTGTTTTTGCTCAACAGAAAGGCGTTTTTGCTTTTGTTCCAACCACGCTGAATAATTGCCTTCAAAAGGAATACCCTCACCCCGATCAAGCTCTAAAATCCAACTCACAACAGTATCTAAGAAATAGCGATCATGGGTAACAAGAATGACAGTGCCTGCGTAATCTTTCAAATATTTTTCAAGCCACGCTACGGATTCGGCATCTAAATGGTTTGTTGGCTCATCGAGAAGGAGCAAATCTGGCATAGAAAGAAGAAGACGACACAGGGCCACACGACGCTTTTCACCACCGGACAAACGGTCCACAGCCCAGTCTCCGGGCGGACAACGCAGTGCATCCATGGCAATCTCAATCTTGCGATCGATATTCCATCCATCTGCCATATCAATTTTTTCTTGAAGTTCTGCTTGAATATTGAGGAGAGATGCCATTTCATCATCAGACATAGGCTCCATGAATTTCGCATTTAGGGCATCAAAATCATCCATGACTTTTTTAATCTCGGCAAGCCCTTCCATAATATTGCCGAGAACATCGAGATTGGGATTAAGCTCAGGCTCCTGCGCCAAATAGCCAATTTTGAGGCCATCTGCTGCCCACGCTTCCCCTTGAAATTCTTTGTCCAAGCCTGCCATAATTTTAAGAAGGGTCGATTTTCCTGAACCGTTGGGCCCAATAATACCGATTTTGGCTCCTGGAAAAAAGGACAGCCATATGTCTTTGAGGACGGTGCGACCGCCGGGGTAGGATTTAGTCAGGGATTTAATAACGTAGGAATATTGATAGGAGGCCATAGTTTTCCACGAAGAGGGTTGAGAATTGGTCTCATCCTAGCACATCCGCTATCCCTGGTGAAAGGACGGCGTGATGGACGTGAAGATAATCAGACTATGTCCTGCATAGTAAAATTTTTGGGATGTTCTCGATAATGCAAAAAAGGAGTTTGTTAATCTGATAGAGATAAGGTCTTCAAGGAAGAAAACAGTGCTCTTCCAATTCTTACTTGGGTTGCGCCAAGATCGATAGCAAGAGAGTAATCGTTGCTCATTCCCATGCTGCATTCAAAAAGCTTATGGCGTATGCACAAGGCCTTTAATTGTTTGAAATAGGGAGTTGGGTCTTGGTCTGCGGGGGGGATTGTCATGAGGCCTGTAATGGGTAGGGCGCATGCCATGCAAAGATCCAAAAGAGAATGAAGATTTTCTTCTAATACACCCCCTTTTTGAGGTTCTCGGCCACAATTAACCTGAATAAGAAATTCCATGGGTTTAGAGTATTTTTGATGGGCTTTTGCTATATTGTGTATAATAGAGGGTCGATCCAGACTCACGATACTATCGCACAGCTTAACAATGTTTTCTGCTTTATTGCTTTGAATATGCCCAATGAACTGTAGCTTAATATGGGGGTATTTTTCTTTAAGCGGTGGCCATTTTTCAGTGATCTCGTTCAGGCGATTCTCCCCAAACCATACACAACCTTCACTAATGAGTGTTTCAATATCATGGGCTGAGCGCCCCTTTGTCACTGCAACAAGACGGACAAAGGGGTTAACATGAAAAAGCATGAAATGATGTTTCTTTGAGTTTGTTGTTCATTAATTTTAACGGACAACAGACTCTGTTACATCAGGTTTCTTTTTAAATTTTACAGCAGTGCCATAGGCAAGAACGGAAAAACCAATGCCGGCAATAGATGTTGTTGTCATGCGAAGAGCAACAACACCGTCGGCCCCTTGTTTGTTTGCTGCTAAAATAAGGCGTTCTGTTGCGTCTTCTCTTGCAAAATGCATAAGTTTTGTGAAGCTTCCTATCCTCAAACCAATGAGTTGGTGAATCAAAATAAGCACCCATGTAAAAATGTGACGTGTCCATGACGCATCCCCCGTTACAAGGCCGAGAGTTTCTGTAATCTCATGTTCTGAAAAAGTATCTTGTGTTGTCATTTTTATCATAACCTTATTCCCTTAATGTGACTGTATGCATAGCAAGAGGTAGTTTTTAAAAGTGAATTGTCAATGCTTTATGCTATGTTTAATGTGATGGACTTCTTAATTCATAAACAAAGGTGCGAAGAGCTTCCATAGTTTCTTGATCCATCATGATATCTTGTTGGCGACCACCGTACCGCTGTAAATAACTTCTGCCAATAATTGAGTATTAAGGAGAGCGACATGTTTTGTTCAGGTTGATAAGTCAATTTCAAAACGGCGACAAAGCGCCTCAATATTCGCAGGTGACTCCGGAATTTTTTTCGTGCCATTAGGACTGTGTCAATCGCACGGGTCATAGGAAGGGGATTGTAACCAAACTTCGTTAGCCCCTCATTCAAAAAGCCCATATCAAAAGGCGCATTATAAATGACAAGGTCAGCATCCCAATAAAAGAAAGAAAACTATCCGTAATCCTATGCGCCGCTGCAAAGCTAAATTTCGTCGTCTCCGTATCCAATACGATTTGTTTCATGAGATGGTGATTTATTGAGCGTAAACTTAGTTGGGCTGATGTGATTTTTGCATTATAAAGGCTATTGGCTTATAGTTTACATCAAAAACATACTAAAAAATTAATAAAATGATGAAAAAATGACTCATTTAAACCATAAAAATAAGAAAAAAATCAATAGAGCAAGGCCCTGGAGAAGAACGCGTAAACGCATCGTTGCATTAGAGTTTTTTTTAGCGTAACTTTCCCCTTTTAAAAAGCCAAAAAGCCCATAAAAAAGAGAGATAAGAACAGCTGCAAGAGCGGCAAAGAGAAGAAGATTTAAAATTGTCATGGGGCTATTTTTTATTGATATACATCCATGATATCATGAATGAGTGTGAATGGAAATTATCTCGGATGATTCTTTTGATATTTTGTGGTGTGGGAGATCTCTGCTTACCTCTCGATGTACGGTATCCAGGGAATGCTGTGTGTCATAGTGTTGATTAGGTCGGTATAACCCCGTGTAAAGGTATACAAGTATGGCCTTTTTTGTCATTTATCTTTTGAAAAAAAAGCAATAAAAAATAAACTTTTTTATTAAAAGTCTTGACGAATTAAAAATAAAAACTATCTGTACAAGCGTAACAGATGATGAACAGTTTTTAAATATTTCTTCTAAAGCTGTTTATCGTTATTTTATCTATAAATAATATACATTTATGATTCAAATGAATGACGAGACACTTGACGCTGTTGTTGGTGGTACTTCAAGCAGAGGTGCAAACACGAGAACCATTAATAATCAACAGACTAATAATTCAAACATCGTTCTTCAAAATATGTCTGTGAATGCACCGACTAATGGCGCAAGCACTGGTGGCTTATATATTGGTGTTACTCAAACAAACACACGACGCTAATAAAAACATAGAACCTCCCCTTTACGGGGAGGTTTTCTCATGTACAGGGAGGATATCATGACATATTTAACAGAACTTTCAGAAAGTCAATTGAGTGACGTTTGCGGTGGTGGGCACCATCATCACAATAACTATTGTGGATCATCATCCAAAAAGGGGAGTGGTGGTCTTTCACATCTTATGTCCATGTTGACCAAGTTAACAGGTAGTTTAAATACGTCTATTGTTATCATTTCAAACAGTACAATCAATGGTAATGTAACCATTAATGTAAGTCAAAAAGCCTCGGTATGATGGAGAGCGCGAGACATTAGGTCAGTTTTACTAAAAAATTAATAATTGGTTAAGAAATTGGCCTTACAGTTAGGGTACATAGACCCGGATTGTATGTAGTGCATGTCTGATAATAGGGATAATGATCCCTCTACTCCTAGGAATGATCCCCATGCGCCATTGATATTTCGCGACGAAGCGTTATCGCATCTTTCCTCACCAGGTGATATGAACAAACTTGTCACCTTGACACGGCCGTATACATGGATTTTATTGATTATTTTTATCATGCTTACGGGTATAGGCATCTTATGGTCAATTTATGTACGTATCCCCATCACACTTCAGGGGCAAGGCATTCTCATTCCAAAAGGTGGGATTTTTGAGTCCATCACAGCGCCTGAGGGGGTGAACACGATTCAAGAATTGACCATTCATCCAGGGGGTCTTGTGACAAAAGATCAGATAGTCGCTCTTTTAGATAATCCCGAATTAAAGAAGAATATTGCGGATCGCTCTTATTATATCGATGTGCTTAAAGAAAAAATGATAGCGATTCAAAAAGAAGGATGAGAGAGCCTTCAAGCAAAAGTAGAGAATAATCAAAAACAAATTGACGTAATCAAGAGTGGGATCGAGGACAAAAATACCCATCAACGTCATTTGGAAAAAAATCTCGGGCAGAAAAAAGAGCTTTTTAAAAAGAGTTACGTGAATATCACAGATATTTTGAACATTGAAAGCCAAATCAATGTCATTAAAGATGAAAAAAGACGTGAAAAAGAAAAAATCTTGCAGATGCAGCAAGATGAAACAGCTCATAAAGAGATGTGGGCACAAAAAGAACGTGAATTATCTCTTAAACTCATCGATGAAGAGCGCGATTTTGCGAATTTGATTGCGAAACGAGACGCAACACACGCGATCAAAAGTCCTATTTCTGGACGAATTTTAAGCATTCATAAAAACGTAGGTGATAAAGTTTTGGTCAATGACATTGTGATGACCATGGGTAAGGGGGACGACAATAATCTTGAGGCGCTTTTATATTTTAATCCTCTCGAAGGAAAAGAAATGAAGGAGAACGCCCGTGTTTATATGATCCCGACGTATCTTGAAAAAGAACATCGTGGTTTTATGGAGGGTAGAATTATGCACATTTCTCCCTATCCTGAAACAGCACGAAGCCTTATGAAAGCATTGCAAAATGAGGAACTTGTGAAGAAATTTACGGAAACCAATCCCCCTATTAGCGCACGGGTTTCTCTTGATCGGGTATCCATGGTATCATCGCTCCTCTCTCCTCTCACCCCTGGAACATGGTTGTATGCCCGTGTTGTTGTACACCAAAGCTCGGCGCTTGCTTTGATTATCCCGGAGCTTAAAAAGTTATTGGAGATGCAGCAATGATTGCGGGCAATATTATAAATCCCTTCGCGTTACTGATAAACGTTATCAAAAATTTTTTTAGACGCATCAAACATACCCCCATCATTAGGTAGATGGAGTCAACGGAATGCGGGTCTGTATGCTTATCCATTATCCTTGCTTATTTTGGTCATAAATTATCCCCCGACGAAGTCCGCGAAGCCTGCGGTGTTTCCCGTGATGGCAGCAAAGCAAGCTATATTTTACGTGCTGCGCGTACTTATAAACTCATCGCACACGGCTATAACATCCAAAATTTACGTGGGCTTGACGCATGCCCATGGCCTTGCATAGTGCACTGGAATTTCGATCATTTTGTTGTTTTCGAAGGACGACGAGGACATTCTTTTTATATTAATGATCCGGCCTATGGGAGGAGGAGGGTAGATAGAGACGAATTTGACAAGGCTTTTACAGGAGTTGCACTGACCCTCATTCCGGACAAGGGTTTTCAAAAAAAGCGTCAAAAAAGTCCCCTTCTACTGTTTTTTAGATATGCTTTAAAAGGTGGTCTTTTAGCGCTTTTTGCAGCTGTTTTACTTGGCATTTTGCAAATTCTACCGAGCCTCGCCATTGCGGGGGCAACCAAAGGCTTTATCGATTACGTTTTTCTAAAGTCTCTTTATCATTGGACGCCGCCCCTTGCCATTGTCGTTATCATTGCCGTCAGTTCTCATATGATTTTGATGTTCGTCCAGCAGCGGCTTCTGATGCGGCTTCATGTTCATTTCAAGATTAATCTCGCCAGTAAAATTATTCATAGGCTTTTTTATCTACCACTCACCTTTTTTGATCAGCGGTTAAGCGGCGATGTCCTTTACCGTTTTGCGTCCCTTCAAAATCTTTCTGATCTTTTGTCACTGGGGGTTATGGGGGCCTTTATTAACCTTATTAGCTTTTGTTTTTTTGCGATCATTCTTTATGCTATATCTCCTATCTTGTTTAACATTGTGTGCGTTTTTATAGCTCTTCGAATTCTCGTTTTTGCTTACTATAAAAACCGCATGGCGGAAAAAAATACGTTGTATATCCAAGATACAGGGCGGCTTTCAGGGATTGAGATGAACGGTCTCCAGTCTATTGAAATGTTAAAGGCGAATAATTTAGAGAACGTGTTTTTCAAAAACTGGGCGGCTAATCATGATGAGACGTTGAACAAGTTTAAAGCCACCCTTCTCATTGATCAACGTTACAGTCTTTTGTTATCACTTTTTGCAACGTTGATGCCTCTTGCTCTTTTGTACAAGGGGTCCTTGCTTGTGATGGAGGGGGGGATCGTCGGCTATACAGGCATATCTATAGGAACACTTATTGCTTTTATGACCCTTGCGAACGGGCTTGATCAACCGTTGATGACCCTTCTTGAATTCTCAGGTAGCCTAGAGAAGATTAAAGCATCCATTAGCCGCCTTCATGACATTTTACTCTATAAAATTGATGATACTATGATTAATGCTCATTCGAGTGTCGTTTTGTCGTTAAGAAAGGAGATCATTTTTAATAATATTACTTTTGGTTACTCGACCTATGATCCACCCCTTTTTGAGAATATGAGCTTTCGCATCGCCAAAGGCAAAACCACGGCTATTGTGGGTGCAAGCGGTTCTGGTAAATCAACGTTGTCCAAGCTTCTTTGTGGACTTTATACACCCAAAAGTGGGCAAATTTATTGGGATCGTATACCCATTGCGGCTCTTTCTCCCCATGACAGAAGTAAATTGATAGCCCTTGTGGATCAGGACATATTTTTTTTTGAAGGCACAGTGCGCGATAACCTTAGCTCTTGGAATCACGATGTTCGAGATGATGATCTTCTTAAAGCACTGAAGGATGTTGGGCTTTATGATGATCTTTTGGGGCGTGGTCTCTTAAATGCTGTTGTTGCAGAAAATGGTGCAAATTTTAGTGGGGGTCAGCGTCAACGTCTTGAAATTGCCCGTGCCTTTGCAGCACATCCGGATATTTTTATTTTGGATGAAGCAACCAGTGCGCTAGACAGTCTATCCGAAAAAAAGGTTTTTGATATGCTTTCAGAAAAAAATGCAACGCTTCTAATTATTGCCCACCGCCTTTCCACCATTCAAAATGCCGACATTATTTATGTATTGGATAAGGGGCAGATTGTCCAATCGGGGCGGCATCATGATCTCCTCAATCAACCGGGTCTTTACCGAACTCTTTTCGAGCGCGAGGCCCTTTCATGACCCTGTACCCCAGTGAGAGAAAAAACATTGATCAACACCTCCTCGCGATAGATGACCCGCTTTTGAAGGTTGTGCCGTCGCTTAAACAGGCTATGATGTCTCATCTAACACTAAAAAACCATCATAACAATAATGACGGCGGCCTGGATCATGAACACGCTCTTATGGCGTGTTTCCATGTGTTGTGTGTTCTTGATAAGAATCCCAAAAAACCGCAATATCGCAATGACTCTCATCCTCGTCAATATGTTTTAGAGAATATTATTGAAGACATTGCAACACGTTGTAGCTATGGTGCACGAGAAATTAATCTGCACAAGATGGATTTTTCAAAGGATGCGTGGCCCTGCATTGTATTTGATGCTAAGACGGATTCCCCGAAGCTTATTTTTTATAAAAAAGAGGTAGCCTATCTCTATGATCCATGGACACAACGAAGCCAGAGGATGAAAACCAAAAATGTTCGAACACTTCATCCTCTCGCATACACTCTTTATAAGCAAATCAATGCGACTTCTGCGTCAAAGGCATTGTCTGTTAGCGATCTTGCAAAGTCCGCTTATGGCGAGACAAAAAGCGATGTAAAACAATATCTTTTTCTTCAAGCAATGATTGCGTTGTTGACACTTTTTCAGCCTGTCTTAAGTGGTATGATTTTTGATGATGTGCTAGCACTCCGGCAAATCTCCTTCATGCAGGAGATCTTTCTTGGCATTTTTGTTGTGAGTATGACGAGTATTTTGTTTCGTTATCTTCAAATCAAAGCTATGACCCGTCTTCATATTAAAAGCACGCGTTTTATACAATCTGCTGTATGGCAGCGCCTCTTAGCCTTTCATTTGCGTTTTTTTAGGACCCTTCGTCTTGGGGATATTCATGAGCGCGCTTCGTCCATTTGAACTCAGAG
>JAIESS010000151.1 GCA_019745755.1 Alphaproteobacteria bacterium | reverse complement strand
ATTTTTTAAGAACGTTAATGCCCTCCGAAGTTACTAGGTTTTTTAAACTCATATTATGAGCTTTATCGATCTTCCAAAGATTATCAAAATCTTGTGTGGATGATGAAGGGGGCACAAGAAAAAAACTTTTCCAAATAGTCTGAATCATACCGCCCTCAAACGCTAGGTAGGACAAAGGATTATTTGTTGCATATTGCGTTGTATCGATTCCCCCTAAATCAATCCAGTACATCTGTTTTTTCTTAGGATCATACATAAAATTTTGCGGCCCTGTATCATTATGGAAAAGAATAGATCTATTTCTTTCAAAAAATGCTCGAGTGAGGTGACCCATCTGTTTTCCTATTGCGGTACCCATGGTGATGGCTTGCTCCTCCGTGAAGGGAGGTGTGTTCTCAGTGTCTATAATTTTGAGAGCGTCTTCTATATCTGCAAGTGTATCACCCCTCGCCTTTGACATGATGGTGAGTCTAATGGTATGGCCTTTGACTTGAACTTTTGTTGCAGAATGATAACTGATGAGCTCAGGAAGTTTTACACCGTGAGTTTTTGAGTAATTATTAATCACCTTTTGATAGCTGGAAATGGTTTTATCCTCAATAAGCTTTTTTTCCTCCTCATAGGAATCTTCGAAAGCTATATTTTCCTTAACAACGTAGGAGATATCCTCACCATTAAGAAGTCTTGTTTTTATAAAAAGAAGCCTGCTTGCCTGGGTCGAGTTTCTGGGAACAATAGCTTTTTTCTTAAGGATTGTGCCTTTTATTAGTCCTTGACGTTGGAGTTCTTTCAGCACAATGCTGTCGTAATCCTCAACCCACTCATTCGTTTTGGGAGCGAGACTCAAAACATCGGCTCCCCAGCTCAGTCCGTCGGAAAAAAGTCCAAACACAAAAAAGAGTGTTAAAAAGATCTGCACTATTTTGACTTATAGTTTCTTAATTCTCTAAAAAAATTGTCGGCGAAAACTGTTAAGAAATCGTAAATGGCGGCTGAGCATTTTATATGAATAAGCTAACTCTATCCTTCTTTCCTTATTCACGTCATAGTTAGATATAAACCCTTATGATTGTGTGCCCCATGATTGATCATATTGTTATCCTAACGCTCCCTGTGTTTAAGGGGATTATTTATAGTTTTTTGGATAAGTATTGTGATGGATGTCGTTACAATTTTGTTTTCACAGCGGAGGAATTTGATGACGTTGTCACAAGGGAGACGGGGGCAACGTCTGTTTTAATTTCTTTTGGTACGGGGATTATTGTAAAAAAAGACCAACTGAAGAAATTTATAGTGGCTTATAATTTTCATCCAGCGCCCCCTGAGTATCCGGGCCTTGATCCCCATTATTTTGCAGCTTACGACGGTGCCCTAACCTACGGCGCCACATGTCATATCATGACGGAGCGCGTGGATAATGGCCCCATTGTTATGGTGCGTCGTTTTTCTGTGGAGGAGTGTCGCCATTCCATGCACTTCCTTGAAAAGGCTATTGTTGAGGTGTTTGAGATGATGGATGCTATATTTTGCTTTATTTTTGAGGAGAACATTCTTCCTCCGCCTATTCATGAAACATGGGGGAACGATATGTGTACAAAAGCCAGGCGTATCGCTCTATGCACCCTTGATCCTCATGTCTCAAAAAATACATTTGATAAAGTTTTTCACGCTTTTCAAGAGGGGGTAGAGAGTAGTAACCTTGTGGTTCATTTGCATGGCCATCGTTTTAAATATGATGGGGAGCGTTCTTAGTAAGAAAAAATTGAAAATATTTACAAGATATTAAGAAATTATTTGTCATAGTTATAGTCATAGTCATAGTCATAGTCATAGTCATGAAGATTGAAGATATCTTATGAAAAAACTAGCAAAAATGATCCTGACTCTTCTCCTTGCAATGGGGATAGGGCCTGTGATGAGCATGGATAATGTTACCCCAAAGTACCACGAGGGTGCCCACGCTCACACTCCCCAGTCTCTTGTGGAGTGGATCGAAAATAGAGTAAAAGGTCAGCTGAATTTTATTCACGACCCATCATTGGATAAAAGGATTCTGTTTGGTCAAGATCGTGATGATTTGGAGAAAGCATTCCAAGATCTCAAGATAATGTATGGGACACAAGAAATTCCACAGGCTATTAAAGAACGTATTATCGAAATAGCAAAAGATTTGGGGTTAGATTATTGGGTGGATGTATTTGAGAAGAGTGGCAAGGCAAGCACTGACCCTACGGAGCAATTGCCAGAAGAGGTTCTTTCTAAAATCCTTGTTCAGGCTCATCCACAAACACTTACTACAGGCCCTCAGATTGGTACAAAATGGAATGCATCATCTAAAAGAGACCCTGATTTTCAAGACCTGAAGTTACTCGAACATGTTCATATGAATAATGGAGTAATTGATTTGGGAAAAGGTTGGGAAGATAAAATCAGCCCCTTCGGTGATAATGTGACGGACAATCTTTTACAACGTGTCATTGAAAGATTCCCTGATGTACAAATACTCTGGATTGACAGTTCACAGGTGAGCGATATGAATCCTCTTGTAAAAACACACAATCTTCAAATCCTTAATCTAACTGGTACAAAGGATCAGTGATCTAAAACCTCTCTCGCATGTAATCAGTCTTCAAGAACTTAACATTAGTGATTGTACAGGGGTTATAACACTCGATCCCCTTAAGCCCCTCATTAATCTTAGTAGACTCAGTATTTCTAACTGTCCACAGATCAGTAGTATCGATGCCCTCAAATATGTGATTAATCTTACGCAGCTGACTATTAATAATAATCCAGAGTTGCGTGATCTAAGTCCTCTTTTAAATCTCCAACACCTCTCTTTTTTCAGTGTTATCAGTTGTCCAGCACTCCAACACTTACCATCTCTTGCAACGTTATCTAATCTAACTCAAATTGTGTTTGAGGATTGTGCAGGTATTACGGACCTTGGACAGTTGGGGTATCAAGGACCTGTGAGTGACGCTCGAGAGGAAGGGGGAAATAATTATTTGCAGAACCTTCATCTTCTTGGTTGTCCTGGTATAAAGGATCTAACGCCTTTGAGAAAATTCACAAACCTGAAATATATTAATATTTGGGGATGTCCTGGGATAACAAAGGAAATGGTCGATTCTCTTCAAATGGATATGCCAGATCTTCAGATCATATTTGACCCCAGCGTGTATGAAAAAGGTAAGCTCATTGGATAGAACATCACGTGATGAATGAAAAGAGGGATCTGAACATCATCTCTCTCTTTTCTGCATCTTGCACCCACTTTAAAAATCCCATGGCGCGACTCTCCTAATCTGTGTCATAGTAAAATGGAAAAGGAGCTGTTATGAAAAGCGTTTTACTGATCGATATTAAGGACGGCAACGAGCGATACAATAGCCTCGTCCAATCTGCTGTAGCGTTACTTGATGCACAAGGTGTGCATTATACAAAGCTTTCCGTGAGTCATTTACTGGAAGCGCCTATTGCTCTTCGTTTTGCTGTTGAGACATTTCGCTCCACGAGTGACAGGCATATGCGTAAGCCTGACGGTTATATGGTGCTTGGTTTTGTGCCTATTACGGAGTCCTTTGAGTCTGTTGTCTACGAAGAAGTTCTTCGCTCCCTTCAAGATATGGCATGCTATTACGGCCTTGCTCTTTCTCATCACACTTGTTTTGAGTCAAGAGAAGGGGGCATCGACGCCGCGACTATTGCGGAGCGAACGCTTTACTCCTGTCTCAATCTCATCCATATAAAAAAACAATTTGGCCTTCAAACCAATCATATAAGCACCCCGTAACCATCCTATGAGTACTCTCTTGAAAAAATTTACAAAACGACGTGCTGCACGCTTTTTTGCGGTGCAAGCTCTTTATCAACGCGAGCATTCAGATCAACCTCTTCGATTTATTATGAATGAATTTGCGCGGGATCATCTCAATAATCCAGAACATGATTTGGCAACGGATAGTGACGAAGCTCTCT
Source organism: Alphaproteobacteria bacterium (assembly GCA_019745755.1). Classification (GTDB taxonomy): domain Bacteria; phylum Pseudomonadota; class Alphaproteobacteria; order Paracaedibacterales; family JAKBAR01; genus JAKBAR01. Next base: position 6,900 of record JAIESS010000151.1, on the reverse strand, counting down.
TTGAAATGCTCGTCCAAGGTGTGCAAGATCACCAAGAGGTCATTGATGCCCAAATCAAGGAAATGCTTCAAGAAGGGTGGGCACTTGAGCGTCTTGATGCCGTCATTCGCGCCATTTTAAGGGCCAGCACCTATGAAGTCATGTTCATGCTTGAGACACCGCTAGCCGTTATTATCAACGAATATCTTGAAATTTCTAAGACATTTTTTGCTCAAGGGGAAGTAAATTTTGTTCACGTGGCTATGGATAAAATAGGCATACTTGTGCGCGGAAAAACCTCCTAGCGTATATTTGCATCTCTTCTTGTCATCGTTTCAAAAAGTCAGGGGGCGGCCCCATTCAGCGCTGTGATGTGTTTGTTGCAATGCACAGGAGAGGTGGAGTGTTTGCGTCATTATGAAAGGTTGCCTCCGAGAAAGAGGCCGCCTCGAAGATGTAGGGACAATAGGCTCTCAAACCATTTTGTTGAAAGTTCCTAACACTTTCTTAATACTCTTTTTTTAGACTATACATATTGGCATACAATGTTTGATATCGCGTGGTTTATTTTTTTCTTATTTTAATGTTTGCAATGTCTTCTGTTTGCAGTGAAGAGCACGGCGGCGGAGGGGAGGAAAAACCGCCTTCTGATAAAAAGCACGAATCAGGTGGAGAAGGTGGTGGTGGACATGGGGGAGGCGGTGATGCTCCAGGGGAAAATGGTCCCTATCTTGGCATTGGCCCTTTGACGATTAGTATCATTAAACATGATGAGATTAAGGGGTATATTCGTATTAAGATTAATCTTTTTGCCGAAAAAAAAGAGGATTTTGAGTATGTTAAAGCTATTGCTCCCCGTCTTCAAAGTGAATTTATCATTCAACTTTCTAATATTTTAAGCCAATTTTGGATCACGGGCACTGTGGAACCAAGGCTTGATAATATCAAAAACATACTCCAGCTTATTACGAATAAAGTCTTGGGAAATGATAAGGTGAAAGCTGTTCTTATCGATAGCTACTTTTTTGCAAAGCCCCCTGAAAACGGTTATAAACCACTTGGTTAGAGTATTTAAGCTGCATGTTGAGGGAGATAAACAATTTCCTTGTGATTGGTGAGGAGATCATTGAGTGTTTTTTCATTGCAATTATCCGCAGCTTCTAAAATCTGTTGAAGATTTTCAGCTTCTGTCCAGGCGATATATTCCTTTGCCAGAATGTAGGGGTTTTTTGTTGTGACATCTTTTACACGGGAGAGAGGAACCTTCTTTGCCACCTTTGAAAATGTAATGAGTTTATTGTTGTCTGCACTGTCATTATCCGCTGTATCTTGAACGCCTTTACCAAGAGAGAGCATGTGTTTTGCTAGATCGCAGATATAGACGCTTCGTTGTGTTGTCATTGTATATTCAAGAACATTACGGCAAGCCTTAAAATCACAGAGAGCTTGTAGCATTAGAGTTCCCAGTTGTTGCGCTGTGATACAAGATGTTTTTGTTTCTGGGAGATCGAGAGTGATCGTTCTTTCTTCATTGATTTGTTGCTGAATGTGCGCAGTGAGAGACGCTGAACTACCAATAATATTTTCTACATTCGCAATCAGATAATCAGTTTTTGTGTCATGGTTATAACGCATGAAGGCTGATTTAATAAGGGCTTCATAAAAATGAGTGACAGGAAGGTATGATTTTTCAAACAAGAGAAGGCATTGGGCTATCCTATGTTTGTGTGCAAGGAATGAGAGAAATTCTGTGGCAAGGATATTGGTGCGAACATAGGCAAGTCTATTCTCATCGCCGGCCCAAGGCATGAGCGGTGTGTGGATAATAATATCGGGCTGTGTTGTTTCAATTATATGCTCCATCATGGCCTGATCGTTCATATCAACAACCCGAAGTGCATAGCGTTTGGGAGGGTGAGCATGCTGGTTTAAAAAATGGGATAAGTGTTTTAATGCCTCATAGGATTGATCAGCTAAGATAATTTTTTTAGCTTTGAGATCAAGGGCAGAAAGAATAAGAGATTTAAAAACATAACTCCCTGCACCCATAATTAAAACAGTTTTATCCTTGATATGAGCTTTGTGTTCTTTTGTGAAATCGATGACAGGATCCTTAAAAAGGGACTCTACAGAGAGCTCTTTTAACTCTGAATTATCTAAGGCAAAGGTTGTTGTTGGGCGCAGAAGTTGAATGTTTTTTTCATTGGCAAGGCGCAAAACTTCACTGAGATGTTTACCCGGATGCTCAATAATAACAAGGCGAAATGTTTGGCTTTGATTGTTTAACCAGTGCCCCATATCCCTCATACTCGCCACAACCGGGATGCTGTGAATATTAAGGCCAACTTCATCCGCGCGAAGAGAAATTAGACCGTAAGGCATATAGGGAAAATCATCAATTTGCTCTATTTCCTTAAGAAAAAGTTCTGTCCGATCATCTGTTCCTAGAATTAAAAGAGGGGGGCGTAGCGCAAGACGTGCGTCGCGGCGATGATGATGAATATTGCTAAAAAAACGTGGTGCAAGTGTGATAAGAAGGAAAACAACCCATGCAAGCAGTAGAATAAATCCTGGCATTTCCTCATCTTGACTGAGCATACGCTTGAGTGGAATAAAAGTAATAACAGCAAGTGTGATGGCGGCGATGTGGCGCAAAATATCAGACGTTTCGAGGTAGCGCCACATGGCTTGATAGGTGTTCAAAATCGTAAAATAAGAAAGAGCGCACAATGTAAAACAGAGGCTCATCTTCACAAGATAACCTTGGGTGTAATCAAAAAACTCATCCCCAATTTTAAAATACAGGGCCAAAGGGATAGCAAAAAACGCAATAATACTATCAAAGGCAAGGACGCTATAGGCCAAATTTTTATGTGTATCGATATAGGTTGATGTGCGTTGAATGGAAAAGTGGATGGACTTTTTAAGATAATGATTATAAAGAGGGGCAAGAACAGCCCACATTTTTTTAAAAACACGATCAGACTTTGTGGTAATTTCTTTTATTTTATTTAAAGATATATAAAATTTATTTTTCAAACAACTTTTCATGAGTCTCTTTTATTCTTCCACGAGTCATTAAACAAATGAATTAAAAAAAGAATACTCGAAAGCCACCATGTTTGAAAAGCACCAATATTAACCCAAAAGGTAAGCATGGCGGATGTGAAAAAACCGAAATAGAAAAAACGCTTCGATGTATCTTTTATGTGGTAAATGATACCAAAGAAAAAAGCCGTGATCATACCCCCAAGCAACGCACCTATAAACCCTAACTCGAGCCATAATTGAAGGGCGATGTTGTGGGGATGCATGCCCATTTTCTCAGCTTTGACTGTTTGTGTTTTTCCCTTTGTGTTTTTGAACTCAAGATCAAATTTTTCCTTGCCTCCAACATATCGTGAGCTATTGAGCCCGTATCCAAGGAGGGGGTTTTCAGCAATTTTAATAGCTGTCTCATGCCATATTTTTATACGGTGAAGATAGCTCGGATCTTTAATGTAGGTATTATACTGGGCAAAATAGTCCGGCTTAAAGGCATAGAAACAGATTGCGGGTGTGAAGAGAAAAGCTAAGACAACGAGGAATTCAATGGCTTGGAGAGTTTTAAGATCTTTGCACTTATATAAAAGAAGAGCAACCCCTCCACCCAAAACAACCCCTAACCCAGCTGTATCACAATGAACGTAATGGAGTGCCATAAGTGTCAGGAGGGTAATACTCGCAAGAATGGCTGCGCGCCAATATATTTTTAAGGGAGTCTTCCAAAGAGTATAGAGAACAACCCAGAAACTAAGGCTAAGAAAAAGGCCGCCTTGAATAAGATTTTTCATATGTGACAAGTGAAGATTTGCTAATTCATTTGTCAGAACATAAAGACAGGCCAATATATGTCCAATAGTCAAAAAGATGCTGAAGTTCTTTTGGAGAAAATTATCTTCACCACATTTTGTGAGGCTCTTATAAAGATGAAGCTCCACTTTTGGAAGAGAAAGTTGGTCTCCAAGTCGAAAGAACCGTGACAAACCAATGCTTATAAGGCCAAGTGCAGATAATTTTAGGAAAACCTCTGCGCTAGCATGTGGATGAATAGACCATATGAGGGATAAAAAACCCAAGAGAGTAAAAATAAGAACGAGGAACTCAACAAAGGTTGGTTTTATAGGTTTCTTATGTTCAAAAATAAATCCCCAGCAGGCGAAAAGTACAACGGTTCCTATCATGGATTTTGGGGAGACAAAAGCCTCTAAAGGCATAAGAAGAATAAGTGCCGCAAGAAGGAAAGGTAGCCAGCGTGACATCATGCGTTTTTGCTCATACCTATGATAATGTCCCAGGCTTCTTCGGAAATGGGCATGACAGAAAGGCGTGATTGTTTGACAAGAGCCAGCTCTGATAGATGAGGATCTTCTTTGATACGTCGAAGTGTTACGGGGTGGTCCAGGGGTGCTACACATTCCACAGTGACATAGCCAAATGTAGGTTCATCTGGTTCAGACTCATAAAGCTTAATCACGGTGACTATCCCCATGATGGCGGGTTCTTTTGTGGCGGAGTGATAAAGAAAACAACGGTCTCCAAGCTTCATAGCCTTCATATTATTGCGGGCTTGATAATTGCGGACGCCATCCCATTTTGTGGTTTTTTCCCGTACCTGATCTTGCCAGGACCAGTTCCCTGGTTCCGTTTTAACAAGCCACAACATATCAGACTTTCCTCACTTTATTTATAGAGTTTAGGCTACTCTATTTGTAGTGAAAATACCATCTGCATCTCTTTTTTTGAACTATACTCGGGCAGCTTCTAGTCTTATTTTTGAACACGTGCAGCACAAAGTAGTATATCCCAAATCTCTTCCATGGGTGTATCACTGGGGAATAGTTTTGACGTCGTGTGAAAACCATTGTTTTCCACCATCATGCGAAGATGAATGTGAGTTCCATCCAATACGGCGTGAATACCAACGGCAGAGCGGCAAGATGCTCCTTCTAAGCGCTCAATAAAACCACGCTCAACCAAGGCCGCTTTCTCGGACAAAAGATCATTCATTCCCCTTAAAATATCCTTCGTTTGACTATCGTCGGATCGACATTCAAGAGCAATAATTCCCTGTCCCACTGCAGGGATCATAGTATCAAGGTCAAGAATTGCTGCTGGATCAATATTTATCCCAAGGCGATCAAGGCCAGCCTTGGCAAAAACAATAGCGTCATACCCCTGTCCCAATTTACTAAGGCGCGTCCCAACATTCCCGCGAACGGAGATTATATTTAAATCAGGGCGATGATGATGCAATTGCGATGCACGGCGGGGCGCCGATGTCCCAAGGGTAACCCCCTGAGGCAGATCACCCACTGGACAACCATGGACGGTGTTTGTTGCGGCGTCAAAACGGGTCACAAGAACATCCCGCGCATCCGCTCTCGGAAGGTATGCCACAAGTTCAAGACCATGAGGACGAGGCGTCTCTAAATCCTTTAACGAGTGCACACCAATATCGCATTCTTTTTCAAAAAGACTACGTTCAATTTCCTTGGAAAACAGGGCCTTCCCCCCAATGTCATAGAGAGGTTTATCCTGAATTTTATCGCCTGTTGTTTTGATCGTATGAATACGGTGATCAACGCGAAGATGCGTAAGATAATCTTCCACAAATTTTGTTTGTGCAAGGGCAAGAGGGCTTCCACGGGTGCCAATAACAAATGTGCGCGTCATTTTTGTGATGCTGGCCCTGTTTCCACAGGGTTCTCATCTTCATCCTCCCACTCATCAAAACCACCAACCATTTCTTTGACGGGATAACCGAGGGAAGCAAATTTCTTAGCCGCTTTTGCAGCTAAATTACATTGAAGCTCATAACAATAGATATAGTTATAGCCATCCTTACGAAGGCCTTTGAATTCCGTCTCATCCCCATCAAAATTCTTAAATTTATCAAAAGGAATATTAATAGCACCTGGAATATGACCTTTTTCAAAGGCATCGGCACGCCTTACATCAACGATCGTAACATTTTTAACCTTACCATCCACAACAGCCTTAGCGCCATGAGGGTTGGTTTTAAAATCGAGTTCATCCTCAAAAAATGAAACGGCTTTTTTTGAGTCCTGCAAGCTATTTTTTGTTACCTTTATGTTATTGTTCTCATTCTGAGGAGAGCCCTTATCACAGGCTGTGAGGTTCGCTGCAATCAATAAGGCCATAACAAAAAAATTTCCAAAATTATGGTGCATTGCGATTTCCTAACGATGAGAACGATTTATTATTTGTTGACATTCATTCTATCAGAATGTCTCTTTTAAAAAAGTATTTTTTCGAGCGTAGAAAAAATACATGAGAGAGTGTTAGGGTGGTTTCCAGTTAGTGAATAAACAAAAAAGTATCATCAAAATTCAAATGTATATCCTTGGCATTGAAACAAGTTGTGATGAAACGTCGGTTGCCATTGTGGATGGTGATGGGGAAATTCGTGTGAATCTTTTGTACTCTCAAATCGAGGATCATGTGTCTTATGGTGGTGTTGTGCCAGAAATTGCTGCCCGCGCTCATCTTGAAAAACTTGCTCCCCTTGTGGATCTTGCTTTTGAAAAAAGTGGCCTTGCACCAAAGGACATCACAGCCATTGCAGCCACCTGCGGCCCCGGCCTCATTGGGGGCGTTGTGGTGGGAGCCATGTATGCGAAAGGCCTTGCCGCAGCTCTCAACAAACCCTTCATCGCCATCAATCATTTAGAAGGGCATGCTCTCACCATACGCCTCACTGACAAAGTCGCATTTCCTTTTCTCTTGCTCCTTGCTTCCGGGGGCCATTGTCAATTTATCGAAGCACATAGCCTTGGTCACTACACACTTCTCGGTGAGACCATTGATGATGCTGCAGGTGAAGCCTTTGACAAGGTGGCGAGCATGCTTGGCCTACCC
>JAIESS010000205.1 GCA_019745755.1 Alphaproteobacteria bacterium | reverse complement strand
TTTTAACGTGTGACATGGGTTTTTCTTGGAGTAACCGCGCCATGGTTTCCCCCATGGTTGCAGGACTTTTACACACGGTAACACCGCACTGTGTGAGATAATCCATTTTTTCAGCAGCAGAACCACCAGCCCCCGCAATAATAGCACCCGCATGGCCCATACGGCGACCTTTAGGGGCAGATTGCCCTGCGATAAAGGCAACGACGGGTTTATAGTTTCCTTTATCATATTGCGCCTTAATAAAGTCCCCTGCGCGTTGCTCCTCATCACCGCCAATTTCCCCAATCATAAGGATTGCTTCTGTGGCGGGATCCTTCCAAAAGAGCTCCAAAATATCCACAAACCCCATGCCCTTAAACGGATCGCCGCCGATACCCACACAAGTCGATTGACCGAGGCCTTGCTTGGTTGTTTGATCCACAGCCTCGTAAGTAAGTGTCCCTGAGCGTGAGACCACACCGACTTTACCCGGTGTATGAATAAATCCAGGCATAATACCGATTTTACATTGATCCGGTGTAATAATTCCGGGGCAGTTAGGGCCAATGAGTTTGGACTTAGAGTTTTTGAGGGCCCAATTCACCTTCATCATATCCTGAACGGGAATGCCTTCCGTAATACAAATGATCAGCGGAATCTCTGCATCCATCGCCTCAAAAATTGCATCCGCTGCATACATAGGCGGCACATAAATCATAGTGGCATCCGGATGCACAGCGTCCACGGCTTCCTTGACCGTATCAAACACAGGCAATCCCAAATGGGTTGTTCCGCCCTTGCCGGGTGTTACGCCACCCACAAGTTTCGTGCCATACGCAAGAGCACCTTCGGAGTGAAACGTACCATGTTTGCCTGTAAAACCTTGGCAAATCAGTTTTGTATTTTTATCAACAAGAATAGCCATGACTAGTGTCCCTTCGCGACATTAACAACGGTTGCAGCCGCCTTTTCAAAATCATCTTCTGCAATGATTTTAAGACCGCTCTGGTTCAAAAGGGCCCGCCCCTGCTCCACATTTGTTCCTTGTAAGCGCACAACAAGGGGAACTTTAAGATTAATTTCCTTGGCCGCCGCAATAATTCCTTCAGCAATGACATCACAACGCATAATACCGCCAAAAATATTCACAAAAATAGCCTTCACATCTTTATCATCTACAATGATTTTAAAAGCTTCCGTGACCTTTTCTTTCGTCGCACCGCCGCCCACATCAAGGAAGTTTGCAGGCTCTGCGCCGTGCTGTGTAATAATATCCATGGTGGACATGGCAAGGCCTGCGCCATTGACCATGCAACCGATGGTCCCGTCCAACTTAATATAGGTCAGATCAAATTCCTTTGCGCGAAGCTCTGCCGGGTCCACTTCGTTCTCATCAAAGAGGAAAGATACCCGTTTTTGACGCGGCAAGCCATTATCGTCAAAGGTCATCTTCGCATCCAGGGCCAACCACGTGTGATCATGTGTCAGCACAAGGGGATTAATTTCAATAAGCTCTGCGTCAAGGGTAATGAAAGCTTTGTACAGCCCTTGAAGGAGATTCATGAGCTCAACCTGAGACTCCTTGGGTACATCCAAAAATGTGACAAGGCGTCGCCCGTGAAAGGGTTGATAGCCCACAACAGGATCAATACCAAGATAAAGCACCTTTTCCGGTGATTTTTCCGCCACTTCTTCAATATTCACGCCGCCCTCAGACGACGCAATAACGACAAAACGTTTATTTTTACGGTCCAGCGCAAGACTCAAATAATACTCACGCTTAATAGCGCAAGTATCTTCGATATAGAGTGTGCGAACTTTTTGGCCGTCCTTTGTTGTTTGAGCGGTAACAAGGGTTGCCCCAAGAATACTCGACACAGCTGCATCAAAGGATTGCTTGTCCTTCGCAATTTTGACACCGCCCGCCTTACCACGGCCACCTGCATGGATTTGCGCCTTAACCACCACACCTTTTGTAAGATTAAAGTGGGTCAGGACTGCTGTGGCCTCCTCCACTGTTGTGGCAACGCGCCCCTCCAGAGTTGGAACACCAAACTCCTTCAGCAGTGCTTTTCCTTGATACTCGTGAATATTCATGAACTTTACCTTTGTATAATCATCATATTTATATTTGCTATATTATATTCAAATATTTAATATTTCATTAAATCTCGAGTCTTTTCAAGTCAGCAATAAGACCTTCAACAGCTTTTGCGGATTGTTGGAAAGCAGCATTTTCAGAAGCGCTCAGCTCAAGCTCCACAATCTCCTCCACACCTTTTGATCCAATGACACAAGGAACACCGACATACATATCCTTAACGCCATAGCCGTCCTTCACATGAACAGCGCAAGGGAGAACCTTTTTTTCATCAAAGAAATAGGATTCGAGCATTTCAATGGCGGAATTCGCCGGCGCGTAAAAGGCTGAACCTGTTTGAAGCAGATTCACAATCTCAGCACCGCCATTACGGGTACGATCAATGAGCGCATCAAGGCTTGCTTGTGATATTTTCCCACGTTTGACAAAATCACTGAGGGGAATTCCTGAAATCGTTGTATAGCTTGGCATAGGCACCATAGCATCACCATGCCCACCCAAAACGAAGGCATCAATAGATTGAACGGACACACCGAGTTCTTGGGCTAAAAAGGTCTTGTACCGCGCAGAATCGAGGACACCCGCCATACCCACCACATGGGTGCTTGGAAGGCCGCTCGCCTGGTGCATTAACCACACCATAATATCAAGAGGATTCGTAATCACAATCACAAAGGCGTTGGGACACTGGGCCTTAATATGAGCCGCCGTCGTTTTAATCACGCCAGCATTAATCTTAAGAAGGTCATCGCGACTCATTCCGGGCTTACGTGGAATGCCCGCCGTCACAATCACAGCATCACATCCTTTGAGAAGATTATAATCATCACCCCCCTCTAAACGGCAATCATGTCCAGACACAGCAAGGCTTTGTTGAATATCAAGGGCTTTCCCCTTGGCCATGCCCGCAGCAATATCCACAAGGGCGACATCACCGAGGTCCTTAAGACCGATAAGATGGGCTAACGTGCCACCAATTTGTCCTGCGCCGACAAGACCTATTTTCCTTCGCTTCATCACTTAAAACTCCTTTGTGTTTAATGTACTTTTATCATTCATAACAATAATTGGTGAATTTTTGGTAAAGATGCGTTGAATAAATTCAAGACCGCGATGCAATCCTGCCACATCAATACTATGACCAAGACCTACACAACTTTGTGTCTCAACCCCCACACCAAGCTTTTTAAGGCTTACCTCAGCAAGGGCCAAGCTCGCATAGGGCACAACAGGGTCAAGGGTCCCATGGGCCAGCAAAACAGGAGGGTAAGGGCCCTTAAAGGAAACTTTTGGAGGCTTATAAAAAGCGCCCGAATAGGCAACAACACCGGCAAGTCCCGGAATATAAAACAACATTTCAAGGGCAAGCATGGCCCCTTGGGAAAAACCGACAAGGGCAATTTGATTGGGTGTCAAATTATGTGTACGCGCCTGGCCTTCAATAAAATCCTTAAGAGCAGGCGCAGCACGATCAAGTCCACGGCGCATATCAAGGGGATCCAGATCCTTTATGCCAAACCATTGATAACCAAAGGGCCCTCCATCACATTTTTCAGGAGCATTGGGTGAAATAAACGTTGTCAGGGGAAGAGACGGCGCCCAAAAATGACCAATCTCTAAAAGATCAGCTCCATTAGCCCCATAACCATGCAACAAGAAAACAAGTCGCTGTGTCTCTTTATCACTGGATAAAACATAGTCTGGCGTAATCATCAAAAAATAGTATTACAAGGACGATATTCTTAAGACTACCTTGTCTTTCTCGTCTTCACAACTGCTAAAAGGTGTGAAAGTTCAGGAAAAGGAGATAGAAAACACCCTTTCTTTCGCATCTTTTATTACGATCTCCTTTCATCACTTTTTACGTATTTTTTATGCTCATAAAAGACTGAATATAGATTATAATGAACAGCATCTAGACATATATGCATATTCATCAATGAAATGAGCTTATCGTCCATTCTCAACATAGCCCTTCTCCTTATCCTCACGGGGTGCCAGAGGGAAGAGAGCCCTGCATCGCAGCTTCTCATGGGGGAGAGTGGGCTGCTGCGTGATGTCCTTGCTATTGTTAGCGAAAACTACGTTAATGACGTGGATACGGATAAAGTTGTTTCTGGGGCTATTAATGGAGCTCTCAATACCCTAGATGATTTCTCGAATTATTATTCAATGAAAGACTATAAAACTCTGGTAGAACTTTTAGAGGGGAAATTTGGTGGCATTGGCGCTGAGATTAAGCTGACAAAAGAGGGAATTGAAATTATTGCCCCCCTTGATGAAGGTCCGGCTTTTAAGGCAGGAATCATGCGGGGCGATCTTATCATTACTATTGATGGTATGTCTGTGACAAAGCTTTCACCTATAGAAATTCTTCAAAAGGTTCATGGAGTGCCTGGTACATTTATTACACTCACTCTTCTTCGAAAGGGCGAAGAGCTAAAGGATATTAAGGTTAAGAGGGATCTCATTATAGACATTCCCATTAAAGCCAATCTCGAGGGACGCATTGCGTATATGCGCATCCATACCTTCAACACTCAAACAGCGGATAATATTAAAAAAGCGACGGAAACACTTACAAAGCAACTACGATCAACCTTTGGTGGAAGTACAACCTTTCAGGGACTTATCATAGATCTACGCAATAACCCTGGGGGCACGTTGGACCAAGCTGTACTTGTGACGAGTCTCTTTCTTGATAAGGGAGCCATTGTTAATGTGTTTGGTAAAGATACAGGGCTTAACAAAACTTTTTATAGTAAGGGTCCTGATATGTTTAAGGATATTCCCATTGTCGTTCTCATTAATAAGGGATCTGCGTCAGCTAGTGAAGTCTTTGCAGGGGCTCTGCGTGACCATAAACGCGGCATTCTTGTGGGGGAAAAAACCTATGGCAAAGGGTCCGTTCAGCGTATTTTTGATCTTGGCCCCAAAGGAGCTGTAAAGCTCACTATTGCACACTTTACAACACCAGAAGGGCATATTATTCATGGCAATGGGCTTGATCCAGATATCCTTGTGGAGAGTAATAAGCCTATGGTTCAAGGATCTATGACATCTCCATTAAAGGAGGTAAAAACGCCAGCGATAGAACCGGATTATCAAAAACAACGCGCCCTTGACCTTCTGCAGGGGCTTGCTGTTTTGAATAAGTGGTAGATCAGACTCAGTTCTACTCTATGATGAAAAGAGTAACGTCAGTCAAAAACAATAGAGGTAGATGATGATATTACCAAAAATATCTATAAGAGGGGTCATTGCGGCGGGGATTGCCCTTGTTCTCGCCAGCGCTCTTGGCTTTGGTGCTTACTATTTCTTGCATCTTAAAAATGCACCACCCCTAAAATTAGATATGGAAGATATTGTGGCTCATAAAAGAATCCCTCAAAAAGATAATATTACTTCAGAAGAAACGCATCAAGAGGTAACTGCAAAGAATACGATTGCTAAAGAAGGCAAAGAACTAGCTACGCTAGCAGCAACGGATAAACAAAAAAACGATCCTCAAAGACAACCAACATCATCAACACATGGCGCTATCCATGAAAATTCTACGGACAAAGATTCCCTTGTATGTCTTCCTACACCTAAAGGGTTGACCCTCATTGTGACGGGTCTTGGGCTGGATGCTAGCATAACAGATCGTGCTATTCGTGAGCTTCCCAGCTATGTCATCCTTTCATTTTCCTCTTATGCAAAAATGCTCAATCAGTGGATACATCCTTCTAAATCAGCCGGACATACGATTTTAATTGAGCTTAGCAATGAAAAAGAGCTCGAAAGCTTTGGTCTCATTACTTATTTTGATGGTATTTTAATGAAATCAGGAAAGGAGCCTATAACGCATCCAAAAGCACTGACGGATTTCATCATAACTGTTTCGGATATGCAAAAGATTCTTGTGGAAGGGCGCCTTCTTTTGGAAAACTCCATGATAAAAGAAGCAGAAAAGCAAAATGTTCTCGTTCACAGGGTCACGCAATCTTTATCTCAGGAAACAATTTTTTTGGATAAACAGGATGTTCTCTCCCAAAAGGGGGTCGTTACTCTTCCAGCAAGCCTTGTTCCCTATCTCATTGATTATTTAAATGAAAAAAGGCCAAAAGAATCAGTTTTTACGGGATTTTAGTCCCTGATTAGGAAGATTTTTATTGATGATTGAGTGGTGATCGCTACTCACTATCTACTTACGTGTAGACTTTTTTAAGCCTTTTACTCCTTAATCAGTCTCGGACTATGACCAAGGACATCGAGGCTTGTCAGGGCCATTTGCGCGGCATCTTCACTAGGATATGGACCACACTTCACACTATAAAAGGTCTGCCCCGGTGGAACAACTGTTTCTTGAATGGCGGCCTGTGCAAGGCCATCAACCTCTTGCAAAAGCTTGAGAGCATTGTCTTTTTTGACAAAGGATGCAAGCTGAATATAATACAAAGGCCCTGTGGCCATGGGTTTTGCAGCTTTTTGTGCCCGTACTGCTACGGGTGCAGTTGGAAGGGGGGTGGCTACATTTGGCACAATAATTGTCTTAGGTAAAGGGAGTGCAGCATGTTCCGCAATGAGTACATCCAGAGGATTGCCATTCGCAATAGCATTCATAGCAGCTTTTACAGGGGATTTTCCTGGCAGTTTAAGAGGGACAACCTCAAGGTCACCGCCGTGATGATGTGCATGAGATGATGCAAGGCCCGGCACAGGATGATGGTTGCTCGATCCCTTTTCATACGGTTCACTTGAATGATTGGGAGCAATATCTTCGTTATAGACCTCTTCCCATGTACGACCAGGGACAGCGCCAGCACGATTACCAATCTTCGCAAGATGCAAAGAAAAAGCCTGGCTCTGAGCAGGAATGGCTTGTACGCGGACTTTGGCTGTGCCCTTAGCATAAACGCCAATGGCTTTTGCCGCCCCCATAGACAGATCAATAATGCGTCCATCGTAAGTATAAGGCCCACGGTCATTTACAACAAGATTAATAGACTTTCCATTGCTTAAATTCGTGACCTTCACAATTGTCGGTAGAGGAAGTGTTCTGTGAGCGGCGCTGATGCCATTTTGATCAAAAATTTGACCCGCAGCACCAGGCTTTCCATGAAATCTAGGGCCGTACCATGAAGCAGTGTCCGTCTCGTCATAATCATAATAGAGCTGCGGCGTATACCATGATCCCCTTACCATATGGGGCTTGCAGGAACGACAAATTCCTTGGACAGGGTACTTGCCACTTGTGATATCGCGGTTACCGGCGCAGGAAGCAAGAAGTAAAAGAGGGAGAAGAAAAAAAAAGCGCATGGAAAATAGTGAATGAAAAGATTACGCCAAGAGTAATCAATCTGGTGCAAAAATACAACGAAAGGAAAGGAGAGTTCATTAAATATTATAGTATTTAAATGTCACTCTATCTGTGTGTCTCATCAACAATCAAAAATTGAAGGAATTTCATTTTTATTAAAACTTTATTAATATGTTGAGGATAGTCTTTGATGTAGAAGAAACAGATCCTGATTTTTTGATAGGGTGATTTTTACATGATTGATCTGAAAAGCTACCGCGTAAAGCCTGAAAATATGGGCATACCTGACTTTCATGCCCCCGATATACTGTCAAAAAACCATAAAAGATACACCCTTTTTGATTTGTCATCCCACGCACGCGCAAAGGATGCCATCGCCTTTGGTCTTAAGGTACGCGACAGTGGGTTTCATGTCTTTGTTGTTGGAGAAGATCGAAGTGGTCGTATGACAGCGACAATGGGATATCTTGAGAATTACATCAAAACGTTACCATCACCGTCAGATTGGATTTATCTCAATAATTTTAAACAACAGCATAAACCTCTCCCCTTTAAACTCCCAAATGGCATGGGCTGTAAAATTCACAAGGCCATGAAGGAGCATATTAAAAACATTGAAACAATTTTAAAGAAGACCTTCACAAGCCCCTCTTATCTCAAACAAATTGATAAGATCAGCTCGCAATTGGATCAACAAACCAATGAGGATTTAGACCGTGTCAAAGAATTTGCTCAGCGTTATCAGTTTGAGGTGCTTCATGGCCCAGAGGGCTTTCACATCCAAGATCTTGATCACGATGACTCTGGTGAGCCTCCACTTAACGGAAAATCCATAGTCCCTAAGGGAGCAAGCGTAAGCGATGGGCCACCAAGTGTAAAAAACCCTAAAAAGAAAAAGCGCGATACCCAAATTGCTCAAATCAAAGATCAGCTCAATCGTCTAACCCTCAACGTCAGTCTCGCCAGCCGTAATGTCATCAAGCAAATAAAAATTTTGCAAGAAACCCTCGCCATCAATGCCACGAAAACCTTGTGGCAAAAATTTCGTTATGACCACTCAAAATACCTCAACGGATGGATTGATGACTTTGAAGCAGATGTTCTCGATAATATTGAGCTTTTTTTAGAAGATGAAGATAGCCAACAAAGCAACCATTATGAACGCTATGCTGTGAATCTTTTCATTGATAATCAGCATCACAAACATCCCCGTGTCTTCCTTGAGTCTATTCCTACGTTTGAAAATCTTTTTGGGTCCATTAAAAACCGTGTCTCCCAATCCGGAACCTATGAAACGAATTTTACCATGATTCGCCCAGGATCAATGCACAAAGCCAATGGCGGCATTCTTGTTCTTCGTGCAGAAGCCCTTGCAGCAGATCCAGATGTTTGGGAACATTTTAAAGCTGTTCTTCGTGACAAAAAAATTCGCATAAAGGAACATGGGAGTGAGCATATGAGCTCACCACTTATTGACGCACCGGCTCCTAAGGCAATTCCTTTGGATATTCAAGTTTTTGTCGTAGGTCAGCCCTTGTGGTACTATTCATTTTTCTTTAATGACCCAGAATTTCGTATTTATTTTAAAATCAAAGCCGATATTGATCCCGATCTTGAGATCAATCCACCCAATATCCAAACATATTGTGGACTCGTGAAGCAAACCGCAGAAGAAACCCACACCTTTCATATAACGCCCGAAGCCATCCATTACCTTACCCAATGCAGTGCCAGATGGGCTGCCCATCGGGGCAAATTTTCGGGGCGTTTTGAGCTTATTGGGGATGTTCTTGCTGAGGCCATGGCTTTTGCAAAGGACGAACAGGGTGCTGTAATTGAAAAAAGTCATATTCGCAAAACCCTTCTAGGGCGTCGCATTCGAAATTCACGCACAGAAGACCGTGCTTATGCCGAAATACTAAACGGCACCATTCTTATTGACACGGAAAACCAGGTGGTTGGTCAAGTCAATGGACTGACTGTCGTCAGCAGTGGCGACCATGATTTTGGGTTACCCGCACGTATTTCAGCGCGCACGTATATAGGACAGCATGGCGTGATTAATATTGAGCGCCTTACAGATATGTCGGGGCCCATTCAACAAAAGGGAGCTTTTATTCTTGATGGTTTTTTAAGCTCACAATTTGCACAAAAGTTCCCACTCTCTTTTTCTTGTTCTCTGACGTTTGAACAAAACTACGGCGATGTGGAAGGGGATAGCGCTTCCATGGCAGAGCTTTGTGCTATCTTGTCTTCCCTCGCTGATGTGCCGTTACGCCAAGATATTGCCATTACGGGATCTGTTAATCAATTTGGTATGGCTCAAGCTGTTGGAGGCATTCATCATAAAATTGAAGGTTTTTTTGAGATTTGTCGAAGACGAGGCTTGACCGGTCATCAAGGTGTCATTATTCCATCATCTAATCTTGATAATTTAACGGTAAAAGATGAAGTAGTCGAGGCTGTGGAACAAGGACTCTTTCATATTTATTCAGTAAGCAATGTGTTTGAAGCCTTAGACATTCTTACAGGCCTATCATCCTCTATCCAAACCTATTTTTGGGGGACACGACGCACAGGGGTTTTTTCAAAATCGTATGCAAAACTAGAATATTTTCATAAAATTTTGACGAAGTAGTGAATTGATATCTCATTATAATTTTCAATTAATATCCGTATGTTTACTGAATTTTTATTTACTTTATTGATTAACAGAGCTTATACTACATCTACATCTACACTAGGACGGATTGTCATGATTTACGCTTTTTTCTTTGTTTTGAGCCTTTTAGCTTCCCCAGGATTTTCGAGCTACCCTGTCAATGAACCGAATGCTGTTAAAATGATCAAGCATTTAACGGATCGTGTTCAGCAAGCACGCGTCGTGGATGAGAAAATACTTGCGGCTAAATATGAAGCGGCGTTATGGAATCTTATTATTAATGGTGAGACGGATCGTGTAACGACCCACTATGATAATCAAGAAATTGAAACAACTATTCAAAAATCCTATGGCATTCGTTCCACGGGACCAACGCTGGATGAACGCCCTATCATGATGGCGGCCATCGATCAACTTGCCATCAGCGCTAGCGAAAAATCCTGGGCAACTATTCCCACTCATTGGACACTCATCCCTTTGAAAAATAAAGAAAATTTAGCGCATTATAACGGTGCGAAACGCCTCCTTGATGAAGCCATAAAAAAATATAATCCAACGGGTGCAATTCAGATGCCTCAAGGAAAAACTCTTCAT
>JAIESS010000126.1 GCA_019745755.1 Alphaproteobacteria bacterium | reverse complement strand
AAACGTGGTTCCAGTCCAAACCCCTGTGACTATTTGTGGAGATATACACGGGCAATTTTATGACCTTCTACATATTTTTGAAATTGCAGGTCAACTGAGCGATCGCAATTACGTGTTTATTGGTGATTTTGTCGATCGAGGTTATAATTCTGTCGAGACTTTCGAGATGCTTATTCTTCTTAAAATCAAGGTGTTGTACGGATTTACTCTCTTTGGACAATTGGGGAATCTGCGGAGGTTGGATCTCAATCATAATCAACTCACAGGATTACCGCGCAGTATTGAAAATTTAAGAAATAGTTTATTTTTGCTGGATTTCACTGACGCCCTTACCTTTGCCTTTAAAATGCCAGATGAATCACAAAAAGCCACAATGATTTGGCATATCCTATCCTGTTAGGGGTGGATTTTAGTAATAAACAAGCCGGTAGTTATGGATCAGGGCTTACTCTTCGCTTTGGGTTTGATAACAACCGGGCCCCAACGCCCGTTGAATGGTCCATTATTATCAAGGCAGCATCCCATCTTAAGACGCTTGATTGGGTAAAGGAGCTTACGAATATACCCGATCTTATGAAACGCTCCTCCGTCCATGGGCATCAGTAAGATGCATATAAGCACAATATTGCTTATGTCTATATTTTGTCGCAGATGCAAAATGGTGCGGATGAAAATTCCCTCACAGTCGAACCGCTCCTTGCGTCTCTTGTAGCACCTGAGGCGATTACGGACTGCATCAAGCGGATTATTGAGGTGATAGGACTATAAGAGAAGTGAATGGGGTGTGATGTTCGCTATGAATATGGTCATGCTTTAAACGGAGGATCCCTTTGGGGAATATGTGACCCCCTTTTTTTTCTACTTTTACCTTTATGATGAATCTGGCTAGATTAGGTAAAATACTTTTCATCCAGTGACATCCCATGCTCCTTGCCCAAGGCCTTCTAGGCATTCTTTCCTTCTACACATTTTGTTGTTCCCTTGTTGCATGTGCGTTAGGATCGTAGTAAATCAATGAGCAGGATCTTTATATGATCAAAAAACTCGCTGTACTCGTTGTGGGTGCTTTAGGCCTGACATATGGAATCATATACTTTAACAATACTAAGAGGACTTCTACCCCCATGACTTACCTTGCGAACCGACTCTCTGTGATTAAACCATCGCCTACTCTTGCCATTATGGGGGAAGCGTCCAAGCGCAAGGCTTTGGGTGAGGATATTATTATTCTTGCGGCGGGGGAGCCTGATTTTGATACACCGGATCATATAAAGGAAGCAGCTACTCAAGGTATGCGCGAAGGAAAAACAAAGTATACGGCTGTGGATGGTATGCCGGATCTTAAAAAAGCTGTGCAGAAGAAATTTTTTGAGGACAATGGTTTGTCTTATGATCTTTCCGAAATTCTTGTTGGGGTAGGGGGGAAGCAGGTGATTTTCAACGCCCTTATGGCGACTTGCAATGAGGGGGATGAGGTGATTATTCCAGCACCTTACTGGGTCTCTTATCCAGATATGGCAAAGTTGTTTGGGGCAAAGCCTGTCTTTATTTCGTGCTCAGAAAAAGATCATTTTAAGGTGACACCGGAGAATTTGAAAAAGGCTCTGACGCCCAAGACAAAGTGGTTGATTCTCAATAGTCCATCCAATCCCACAGGATCTGTGTATACAAGAGATGAGCTTGTTGCCCTTGGCAATGTATTGAAGGATCACACATGCCTCATTTTGTCTGATGATATTTATGAATATTTGACATATGATGGGGAGTTTGTGACTTTGGCAACAGCGTGCCCGGAGATTAAGAGTCGTTGCTTAATCGTGAACGGTGTGTCCAAAGCTTATTCTATGACGGGATGGCGCATTGGCTATGGCGCAGGGCCAGCGGATCTGATTAAGGCCATGGGGATGATTCAATCCCAAAGTACGTCCAATGCGTCATCGATTTCCCAGGTGGCGGCCATCAAAGCACTGACATCGTCGAGAGATTTTCTTGGGGACTGGAAAAAAAGTTTTATTGAGCGCCGTGACTTTTGTTTGGATAAAATCAATGCCATCGAAGGGCTATCTTGTCGTAAGCCTGAGGGGGCATTTTACCTCTATATCAACTGCGAAAAAATCCTTGGTAAAAAAACGTCCGAGGGGAATATAATCGCCACAGATGCAGACTTTGCAGCTTATTTATTGAATGCTGTGGGCGTTGCCGTTGTGCCAGGGGATGCTTTTGGATTGTCCCCCTTTGTGAGGATTTCCTATGCTACATCCATGAATGAGCTTGAAAAAGCGTGTCAGCGCATAAAAAAGGCAGTGGCTTCTTTGGTTTAATGAAGGCAGGAGATGGTGGGGCTCCTCTTTCTTACGCCATATACTGACCACCGTTAATATTGAGGGTGGCGCCGTTGATGAAGCCAGATGTTTCAGCCGCAAGGAAAAGAACAGCTCGTCCAATTTCATCTGTTGTTCCAAGGCGCTTTGAGGGTATCCCTTGGACAATTTGTTCAAGAATATTTTCGGGCATCACCTGAACCATCTCCGTATCAATATATCCAGGTGCAATAGCGTTCACAGTAATGCCCTTTGTGGCGGATTCAAGCGCTAGAGCCTTTGTAAAGCCGATAACACCCGCTTTTGCCGCTGAATAGTTTGTTTGCCCCATCTGCCCTTTCAGACCGTTGATAGAGGCCACACTGATAATACGGCCAAACCCCTGGGTGCGCATGGCTTCAATCACACAGCGTGACATATTAAAACATGAGTTGAGATTTGTGAGAATCACCTCACTCCACATCTGGGGTGTCATTTTGTGAAGGAATCCATCTCGCGTAATACCAGCATTATTAATCAAAATATCAATGGTCCCATATTTCTCAGTAATTTCGGCTACACCCTTTTGACAGGCATCAAAATCACGCACATCCCATTTATAAGAAGGTATGTGATAAGTCTTGGAAAAATCTTGAGCGTTTTTGTCATTGCCATGATAGGTCGCAATGACACTATAACCATTATCCTTGAGTGTGCAGGCAATACCCGCCCCAATCCCTCGTGTTCCTCCAGTGACAAGAACGTGTCGCGCCATCAAACTCTCCATAAAATCATTATATTAAGGAAGGACAAAGCCAACCTTCATGACTGATGCTATGGATAATTTATTAAAATATAGTTAAAATTTTTTATTTATATAAAAGAAAAAAGCCATATGGGTAATGGCATGTTTCAAGAAAATGTGGTGGGCCCTGAAGGATTCGAACCTTCGACCCCCTGATTAAAAGTCAGATGCTCTACCAACTGAGCTAAGGGCCCTGCGAATAATCTCTTTATAAAAGGACTCTGTTAAAAAATCAAGCTTTTTCCGTTCCATTGCTAAATTAAAATCTCAAAAACAGCCTCTCGAAAAATACGGACCTGCATTTCATAAATTCATCTCAATGAATTTTATTTCTTTTTGACGATTTTTCCTCATCTATTAACATTTTTGCACTAAAACCAGTGCCATTCTAATCATGCTAAGAGTTATACTCGAGCACATAAGATGCCCAGATGCGGCCATTTTATGATGACACAAACGTGTGGTGCTATATACCTAAGAAATCTTCATGTATTTCATAGACCACAAGACTCTAAAATCCAAAATTTCTTTGTATATTTATAGAAAAATATGAATGAAGAGCAATCTTTATACGTCTTGAATATACTTTTTGGCCTAATACACGTCTTTAACCTCACTAATATGTGTAATCAGGGCATGCCGCATTTTACGAAGGGCTCGGGCTTCAATTTGACGGACACGCTCTTTGCTCACTTTAAGACGTTTACCAATATCTTCCAATGTTTCAGGTGTATCTTGAAGGCGCCTACCTTGAATAACAGCACGCTCTCGATCATCCAATGTTTCCAAAGCTGTTTCCAACCAAAAATGACGCCAATCTGCATCCTCCCTCAAAGAAATACACGACTCAGGATTGGGTTTATCATCAGGAAGAAAATCCTGCCAATTTTGTTCGGATGCTTCATTGACAACTGTATTAAGCGATAAATCACTTGACAGACGTTTTTCCATATTTTCCACGTCTGCAATGGAGACGTGCAGGGTTTCTGCGATACTTTCTTTATTTTCCTTACTCAGGGCATCCATCGAAAAATTTTCGAGCTGATTCTTCAAGCGCTTTAAATTGAAAAAAAGCTGTTTTTGTGCCGTTGTAGATCCTGTGCGCACAATAGACCAATTGCGAAGCACGTAATCTTGGATCGTTGCTCGAATCCACCATTTAGCATAACTTGAAAAACGCACATCACGCGATGCATCAAAGCGCTCTGCAGCATACATAAGACCCAGAGTGCCCTCTTGGATTAAATCTGGTAATGGAAGACCATAGTAGCGAAAACGCAGTGCAATACTTACAACCAAACGTGTGAAGGATTTTATGATCTGTTGAAAAGCTTTTTCATCGCGATTTTCTTGCCATGCTACAGCCAATTCATGCTCATGCTCTTTCTCAAGAAAGGGTTCTTCCATAAGCTGACGGATAAACTCCCTATCGGCAAGTTTGCTTAAATGGGCGTTATCAATCATATGTTTGGCTTCATTGAGATTATCTACCTCCATGAAACCACATTAAAATTAATATATTATTAATAATTGCTCGATGTTTAATGGAATTTAATTCTATTTATTTTTTGTAAACAATCATCGTTTCCTTGTGAATGAGATCACTTGAAAAATGAGACATGGCTTTAGTGAGTGAATGCGCTCCCATAGCGCAGCACATATCATAATTATCTAAAAGAGTCGCCAGAACCTTATACAAAGCATCGCTATTTCCAACAGGAACAAGATAGCCATTCATCCCGCTATCCACCACCTCACGGCATCCTGGTGCATCCGTTGTTATAATGGGAAGCCCGCAGGCGCAGGCCTCAAGGAGGCTTTTGGGAAGCCCCTCACGGTAGCTTGGAAGGAGGACAATTTGGCTTGCTCTATATATTTCTGCAATATCATTGCGCGCACCAAGCCAGCAAATGATGCTCTGATCGTGCCATTTTTTCAGTTGAGCTTCTGAAATAGATTCGGGGTTCTGAGGATCCGGCATGCCCACAAGTTGAAGAATGGCATGAGGGTGTGTTTGCTTTAAACGCTTAGCTGCATCGACGGCTTCAGCAATACCCTTGCTCCATAACATGCGCGCCACAAGTGTTATTGTATGATTATGGCTAAGCTTAGGGGCAGGAGAAAATACCGCCATATCAACACCAGCACCACGGATAAGGTGGAGGCGCGCTTTTGGTCCAAGCCAGCTCTCCACAAGGGATTTATCATCCGCATTTTGAACAATAATATTTGTTTTTCTAATAGAAAATTTTAAAAATGGAAGAAAAAGCGTGCGAATAAGGCGTGCTTTAAGGCGATCCGATGTAAAAACATATCCTAAACCTGCAATAGCATTCACAATTTTAGGTATTTTTAAGCATTTTCCCATCATACTACCGTAAAGAATGGGTTTAAGGGCCACATTATGGATAATATCTGGCTTAAAAGCCCGGCATACTTCATAAAGTGCTTTTAATGTAGGGATATCTTTGATGGGATTGAGGCCGGCGCGATTAAATGGGGTAGGATATACAGTGATGCCATGCCCCTCCAAAAGTTTTCTGTCCCCCTCAAAATCATGGTCGGAGCACGTTGCCACCGCCACCTCAAACCCTTGTTTACGTGCTTCAAGGGCAAGAGGAAGGCGATGACTGATAAAGTAACGCGATTCCGCCACAACAAAGAGGAGGCGCGGCCGCACTGATTCTAACCCTTTACTTTATGCGTATGCCTTTTGGAGACATTTTTAATAAATTGAACGGCTACAAGGGCAATTATCGCCACCCCTGTTAAGTAATAGGCCGGCATCATGTGGGAACCTGTTTTTGAAATAAGCCATGTCATAAGCATGGGTGCTGTTCCCCCAAACAACGGACCACTAATGTTTGTGGTTAAGGCCGACGCTGAAAAACGCACACGGGTGGGAAAAGCCTCAATCATCAATGCGGGGATAGGGCCAAAATACCCCCCTACAGCAATAGCAAGAATAAGCTGTGCCACAAAAATATCCCCCGTACTTTTCGTATTGACCATGGTCATCAATGGAATGGTTCCAATCACAAAAAGAATGGCCGACGCTGTTAATATTTTTTTACGTCCCCACTTATCCGATAACCATGCTGAGATAACTGTCACGATTGTCACCACGACAAGGTTAACCGTATTAATGGAAAACGCGATATCTTCGGCAATACCAAGCACGGATGTTAGGTAGGTTGTCATGTAAACAAAAAGCAAGTAAAAGCTCAAATCATGCAACATTGTACAGCCCACAGCCAAGATTAACTGACTTTTATGTTTTGCGCCTATTTCCTTCAAAGGATGGTCGATGCCTGTTGGATTTTTCTTTTCTTCTAAAAACTCAGGAGACTCATCGACTTTGCGGCGAATATAAACACCTACAAAACAAATCAACACGCCGAGTAAAAAGGGAATGCGCCAACCAAAGGAATGCAAATCACTCTCATTAAAAATTTTTGCAAACAATGCTGCTGTTGCGGAACCAAGCAAAAGCCCAGTCAAACAACTTGCCACAGCAAAGCCGCCCATAAGGCCGCGCTTTTTGGGATCCGTATGCTCCGTCACAAAGGTAATGGAGCCACTATAGTTACCACCCATGGAAAGCCCTTGAAGCATACGCATCGTGACAAGCAAGATCGGTGCCATGACGCCCATTTGGTTGTAGGAGGGCAACATACCAATAATGGCTGTGGGAATGGCCATGAGTAAAATGGCTAAAACAAGGGCACGTTTACGGCCAAAAAGGTCGCCAATGTGGCCAAACACAAGGCCGCCAATGGGGCGCACAATAAATCCTGCAGCAAAGACACCAAAGGCTGAGATAAGCTCAACTGTTGGGTCATCAGATGGAAAAAAAAGTTTGCCAATAATGGGGGCAAAATACCCAAAAAGAGCAAAGTCATAAAATTCAAATAAATTTCCAACCATACTGGTGGAAACGGTACGTATTAAAGATCGCTTCGACATGATTCACCTATTACTATTTACTAGGTTTTACGTAAGGGGGTTATGAATGTAAAGGGAAAAAGATACTGTATCGGCCTTTAGCCGAGAAGTCGAAGAGAGAGGAGGTGTGTAAAAAATACTTTCATCGCTTTAATTGTGGTGTTTTTTTTTAAGAATGTCAAGGGTATTTTTGAAAATATCCAATCTCAGTGTCTTTTCCCCCTTACCATAAGAATGCCGCTGATGGCAACGATGATCATAACAACGACGATAATAAGAGTAGCAAGAGCATTAATTTCCGGACTAATACCAAGGCGTATATTGGAAAAAATAAGCATAGGTAAAGTTGTCGCGCCGGGACCTGAGAGAAAGCTCGCTAGAACGACATCATCTAAAGATAGTGCAAAGGCTAGTAGCCATGCTGAGAGAAGGGAGGGCGCAATCATTGGAATTGTAATGGTTCGAAAGACTGTAAAGGGACGTGAACCGAGATCGAGGGCGGCTTCTTCAAGGCTATGATCAAAATCCTGCAAACGAGCTTGAATAACAAGGTAAGCATAGGCCATTCCGAGTGTAATATGGGCGATGGTGACGCTCCACATACCACGTTGAGAGGGCCAGCCAAAAGTTTGTTGAATGCTGACAAAAACAAGCAAGAGGGCAAGACCACTCATGACATCTGGCATAACAAGAGGGGAGGCAATCATCCCTTGAAGGAGGTGGCGTGATTTCATATGCTTCAAACGTACTGTGATGACAGCAGCCAGTGTGCCGAGAGCCATAGCCATTGTTGCAGCTACGCTGGCTATTTTGAGGCTGGAAAGAACCGCTGTGAAAAGAGCATCATTTTCTAAAAGTGCATTATACCACTCAAAGGAAAATCCTTGCCAGACACTCATAATACGAGAGCTATTAAATGAATATGTAATGACGATAAATAGAGGGAGGTAGAGAAATACATAGCCCATAATCAAAACGCCAATGGCACGGTGAAATTTAACCTTCATGACAGGGGCTCATTCTTAGACTCCATTCTCTTAAAATTTAACAATACCTCAGGTGCTTTGTAATGGACAGGCTTTATGTTAAAAAATTACCAGAAATACAAGAAAAGCTTCATTAAGTCTAACTAATCCCGCTCCTTTTGAAGAGCACTCTCACACATGCCGCCGTCTTTCCACGGGCATCCCTCACAAAGAGTGTGAAATGTATCGATGGAAATATGCGTGCGAATACGAATAAGCGCATCGGCCCATGTAAGGGTATCGCCGTTTTTCAACTGAAGTGCTTTTGCATGGCGTGCATCAAGGGTTTCAATAAAGCTTTGCTTATTACATACTGTACCATTTTGATTGGGACACGGTTTGCAGATACTATCGATACCAAAGGTCACCTGAATCAGGGCCCCTGACGTAAGAGCGTCAATTACGTTCTTGAAATTATCAACGAATACGGGAGAATACCCCATCCCTTGAAACCCCAATGTACACAAAAAATGATGGGGTCGAAAGGTGATAGGGGAATGCATAGACATAGCGTGTTGATGCTAGGCTTTGTCACCATGAATGTAACGAAGGGCTATAGAAAGAAGGACGGCCTTAATAAGACCTGGAAAAATAAAGGGGAGAAGCCCAAGAGTTAAACCTTTTTCAAAGGAACCAAGACTGTAGGATAGCCACGCAATACCAAAGGAGTAGATGCATAGGCTTCCAAGCATACAATTAAGGAAAATTTTATAAGGAGACGTCATACCGAGTCGCTCTTTAGCCTTTGACATAACATACACAGCCACGATGAACCCAATGAGGTAGCCACCGGATGGACCAAGAAGCTTAGCAAGACCACCTTGGAAATAGGTAAAAACAGGTAACCCTGCTGTGCCTAATATCACATAGCTTAAAATACTGTGCATTGCAGCCTTTTGGGAAAGAGAAAGTGCTACGAGCATCACGCCGACGGTTTGAAGTGTAATGGCCACAGGGCGAATAGGGATTTCGATTTGGGTGCTGAGGAAAAGAATAGCGAACCCTGCAAGCACCTGAACCAGGTGATATTGCCATAGGGTGCTAAAACGATGTTGAAGATAAGTCATGGGATGGTCCCGTTTTTAGATTTACCCCCTGATGAAAAGCAATATGAGAGTGAAAGTCAACCCCTCACCCTCAAAAAGAAACATAAAATTATTTTTTGGATAGTTTTTGTATTTCTTTTTTCATAGAAATGATTTCTTTGTACATTTTTTCATGAATATCATCATCAGCATTGCTCGCATCTTCTTTTTTCTGGTGCTCTAAATCAGCTTCTGCATTTTGGAGGGAACCGACGATCACCCCAATAAAAAGATTAAGAGTGATAAACACCATGGTTACGTAATAGCTGTAAAAATAAATCCATCCATAAGGAAACTCTTTCGTAACAGTACGCATGACGGCATACCAATCATCCCCTGTTATGACTTGGAAAAGAGTGTGAAAGCTTGTCCCAAGATTTTGGAAACCTTCAATGCCAGGGTGCTTAAAAAGGTTCACACCAATAACAGCATAAACATAGAAGGCAATCAAAAGGAGAATCGTCACGCTTAAAAAGCCTGGTAGGGCATAGTAAATACCGTGAAGGATGTGTCGTAGTTTTGGCGACACCTCAATAAAATAAAAGAGCCTAAAAATACGAAGCGCCCGAAGTCCATTTATAGATCCACCTAAAGGAATCAGAGATCCAAATACAACAATAAAGTCGAAGGTATTCCATCCGTTTTTAAAAAAATGTTTATGATGAACGGTAAGACGTAGTAACATTTCAAGGACAAAAATCACAGCAACAGCATGGTCAATATTTGTGAGAAACGCGTAACGTGGATCGCTTGGCTCCAAGAATGTGAGAACGCCTAAAATAATAGCATTGAGTAAAATAGTAAAACCGATAATCATGCGAGCAGCACAGGAATCGATCCAATGCTTTTTACAGGGTATAGTTGTTATGGTCATAATGCCTCCTTATTTACGTTATGTGTAGCTGTGCGTTAATTGCATGGATCATATGTTGACGCGTAATATTATCCGTCGCTTCAAAGTTGAGATCCTTCATCCAAAGCACGCCGTGTTTGCTTATGATCTGGTTTGTGAGGGTAAGAGCGATAAGCTCTTTATAGAGCAGATGATCCATGACAGAGTCTCCAAACTGATCCACGATGGCTTTGGGAAAATAGGTTTGCATGCTTTGAGGAGCATGTTTTTCAAACGTCTCAAAATTTTGTAAAATAATACGCTTAAGCAGTATTTTGCTGTACGATAAAATAATAGCCATCTCCGATCGTGTCAGATAAGTCCTTTGATTGCGAAGATTTTTATCCGTATCCAAAAAAACAGTGGGCCGTTTTAAACCAGCGTCCCTTTCAAGTTTTTGAATCAAATCACAATAATCAAAATGCTGTGTCTGAGCTGACTCCTCTATTAGATCTAAAGCCTGATTCTGACCTGTGTTATCCTTTAAAATGAGATGAACAAT